>CAZVHN010000025.1:0-5580 GCA_964626895.1 uncultured Chloracidobacterium sp.
TTCAACCTGGGTCGCGTTTACGAGATGCGCCGGAAATATCTGGACGCCGCCCGTCACTACACGCTTGCGCTTGAACAGCAACCAGGGTTTACGGAAGGAGTTATAGTCGAAAGTTGTGTATGACGAGGTGAAAGAGGTGGCGTATTCTTGATGAGTTTTTTGCACGAACCATCAACCTTATTGCTAAGGAGGAATACGCCGTGAAAGAAGATAACTTAGTTGAGTATCGGAATCCAGGAGTGGCGCTGCCGGTGGCGGACGCGCTGACGGAGGTGTTGCGCAGCGGCGCCCGTGAGTTGTTGCAACAAGCAGTGGAAGCCGAGGTAGCGGAGTTCATCACGCGGCATCGCGAGTTGCAGGACGAGCGCGAGAGACAACGCGTGGTGCGCAACGGATATCAACCGGAGCGGACCATTCAAACGGGTATCGGCGACGTGCCGGTGAAGGCGCCGCGGGTGCGCGATCGGCAAGGGACCATCAAATTCAGCTCGAGCATTCTGCCGCGTTATCTGCGGCGCACGAAAAGTATCGAAGAGCTGTTGCCCTGGTTGTACTTGAAAGGACTGTCCACGGGCGACTTCGCAACCGCACTGACGGCGTTGTTGGGCCAGGACGCTCCGGGGCTCTCGGCAGCGACCATCAGCCGGCTGAAAGAGGTGTGGAAAGAAGAATACGAACGGTGGTCCCGACGCGACTTGACCGGTAAGAACTTTGTCTACCTGTGGGCTGACGGCGTGCATTTCGGCGTGCGATTGGAAGATGCGAGTCAGTGCATTTTAGTAGTAATTGGGGCCACGGCGGACGGAAAAAAGCAGTTGCTGGCCATGAGCGACGGCTATCGCGAATCGGAACAGTCATGGAAAGAATTGTTGCTGGAGCTGAAACAACGTGGACTCCAGATCGATCCCAAGCTGGCGACTGGTGATGGCGCCCTCGGTTTCTGGAAAGCATTGCCGCAGGTGTTTGGGACCACGCAGACGCAACGTTGCTGGGTGCACAAGACGGCCAACGTGCTCAACAAACTACCGGTTGGTCAGCAAGCCAAAGCGAAGGACGCCTTACATGAGATCTGGATGGCCGAGTGTCGCGTGGACGCCGAGCAGGCGTTTGATTACTTCTTGTCGACCTATGAAGCGAAGTATCCAAAGGCCACGGAGTGTCTGGCGAAAGATCGGGATAGCTTGTTAACGTTTTATGATTTTCCGGCCGAGCACTGGCTGCACATCCGCACCACCAACCCGATCGAATCAACCTTCGCGACGGTGCGGCTGCGCACGGCGAAGACACGCGGCTGTGTCTCGCGCGCAGGCATCCTGGCAATGGTCTTCAAGCTGACCAAGACGGCGGAACAAAACTGGCGCACCTTGAAAGGGCACGCGCTGCTGGCCCAGGTAGTTGCCGGCGTGCGCTTCAAAGACGGTCTACAAGAGGGCACTCAAAGAATCGCCGCCTGATGCTCTCGTACACAACATTTGACAAAAACTCCTCCTGCATCACAGCGCGCCTCGATGCCACGCGCTCCGTCCAGAGTTACAGTTTCTATGACGGCCGCGGAGAAGTGACGCAAACATTCGACAACTGGACCAGCTTGAATGCCTGGTCAACGCAGGACATCGAGTACGACGTGATGGGCCGCGCTTTTCGCGCCGGCAATCCCCACTACAGCAGCGGCTATAGCCCGACCAACCCGATTAACCCGACAGGCTTTTGGGCCACGCGGACGTTTGACAACCTCGGCCGCGTCAAAATGGTAACGATGCCCACCGGCGACGCCAATCCCAGTTCGACCACCACGGTGCAAACTGAGCGCGATGACACGACTGGTCTCGATCACACCTGGTGGCGCAAGTATGACAATCTATCGGGCCGCTGGACCTCGGCTGATCCATACCGGGGCAGCATGAGCCTTGCCGATCCGCAGAGCTTCAATCGCTATGCTTATGTGCAGAATGACCCGGTGAACTTTGTTGACCCGAGTGGATTGCTGCTGGAAGACCCGGCGGGCATGTCCCGACCCCAACCGCTACCATCTGGTCCTGGCTTCATGAGTCCTGGTATTCACACGACAACCTTTAGTGGGTGGTATCAAGGAATCGAGGGGGGGCGGATCTACGGCACCTTTATTTACACCGTCGTCGTTGGCGGTGTCTTTGGAAGCACTGTGGGGGGCGACTTCGGCGGGAACACCGGAGTCCATGAATTCGCCAATAGCCGCGTTCGTTGCCCTCCAACCGGCCAGCGGTTAGCAAAGAACCCGGCCGTTAAAAGTGCGATCAATGAAGCATTCAAGCGAGCCGATCAGTTTCGAAAAGAACGAGGCTACTGGGTAGAGCACGGTGGTTGGATTTATCAGAATCGCCGAAACGGGCGAATCTCCACATTCATAAAGACGCCTGACGCAAGCCCCCCACTGCCAAGAAATTATCGTTATCTTGATTTCGGCACTGGCGTGTACTTACACAGCCCGCCCACAAGGCCCGGCTCTAATATCGTTGGGATTTTCCATATACACACCGAAAACGGGGGACCTAACGAATACGACGACGCTGCGGCTGATAATAGCAAAGCTCCCGGCGTGTTAGGCACTCCTGACGGTAGAACATATCCGTATGGAAATTACCAGCGTGGCATTTTCGGCGAAGGTACGCCCGACCGTTGCCGATAAGCTTGGAGACTAAAGTGAATATCTATCTAGTTCTTTTGACTCTTTATGGTTTGTGTTTCGTACAGCCGTCCCCTTCGAGAATGGGACGAAGCGGATCTCACATCTCTGAGACACGTCAAGCCGCCTCTATCCAAGGGATCACGAAGGAGAAAGCCATTGCTATAGCCAAGAGACACGCTCTAAGGAGGTACAAATCTGTAGAGCGCTTTAAGGTTGTTGCCTGTGAGCTAACCATATTCTGGCGAATTATCTTTGACGGCGGTGGACCAGAATATGTGATTGACAAAAAGTCTGGTGTAATCCGGCGGGTTCAGACAATCCCAGAAGCCTGGGTTGGACACAGCGAGGAAAGTTCTCGCGTAAGTCCGGAATTATCCCGAGAAGAGGCGATTGAGATTGCCAAGAGAGACACTATTGAATCGATACCTGGCACAGACATGGACCACTTCACCATTTCTGCGTGTGAGCTACAAAAAGTGTGGAGAGTCTTTGTGGAGTTCAAGCTGCATTTTGAACCGGGTGCCAAGGATCCGATTCTCCCTCACTCAAGCGCTCCAAATTATGTAATAGACAAGAAGACAGGCAAGGTACTCTTCCAGCAGCGTTATGGCTCCGCAAAGCGTTGAGGCGGGCCGGGGCACGGCTGAGCAGTTTGTGCGTGACTTCTTTTGGGGGCGCTGGCCAGGCAGCACAACTCGGGAGAGTTGAGCCAGTGGGCCGTGCCGATCGGCTCCCCCACTGGGCAGGCGCGGGTGGAGGTGGCCAGAGCCCTGGGCGACGACATCTTCACGTCGGCGGAGTATGCGGCCCGGCAGCGCTCGGACGAGGAGTTTGTGGCTGATCTTTATTGGACGTATCTGCAGCGGCCGCCGGACGTGGACGGGCTCAAGTTCTGGGTGGAGCGAATAGCTCTCCAGGGACGAGACGGAGTGCGAGAGGGCTTTGAAGTGAGCAACGAGTTCGCGGCGCAGGTGGGTGGAGTGTGCTCGCCGGGAGAGCCGAGGGGTGAGGTGCTGTGGGTGATGCAGGATCACCAGGGCTCGACGAGGGCGATGCTGAACCCTGCAGGACAGGTGATCATCTAGCAACCTCCTTTCGTGTTTGTTTGTCGGTCTTAAGGCTGGCGGCTGGTCCAGGGTCAAGGAGCGCGTCGAGGGGGGAGCGGGCGGCTTGACGCTTCTCTTTCAGCAGGAAACTTTCGCCGCGGATGTTGACGACGGTGCAGCGATGGTGCAGGCGGTCGAGAGCGGCGGAGGCCATGATGGCGTCGCCGGCGAAGACTTCGGCCCAGTCGCTGAAAGCTTTATTGCTGGTGAGGATGATGGCGCTGTTGTTGTCGTAGCGTTGGGAGATCACCTGGAAGAAGAGACTGGCTTGCGTCTGGTCAAGTTGCAGGTAGCCCACTTCATCGATAATCAAGAGCTTGGGCCGCGTCATGTTGTGCAGCTCGCGATGGAGTTTGTTCTCGGCCAACGCTTTTGACAAACGACGCGTCATCTCGATAGCGGTGGTGAAGTAGACGCCTTAACCGTCCAGACATCGGGTTTTCTTCAAAGCTAAGGCCTGTCCTAAACTAACCCTTGACTGGGCTTCCCGTGGGTGTTAGGTTTCAAACTGGGCCGCTTTTAGGGCCGCTACGCAACATGGCAACATGCCTTGCGCCAACTGTGAAACCGCTCCTGACGCCACCAGTGGGCGCTGACTTTAGCTGAGGAATTTGGCTTTGTTAGCTGGGCGCAAACTTCTACTTGCCGACGATTCAATCACAATCCAGAAAGTTGTAGCACTCACGTTTGCCGACGAAGGCGTCGAAGTGGTGACCGTGAGTGATGGCCATGAAGCGATTGAACAACTCCAAGCAATTACGCCCGACATTGTGCTTGCGGACGTCTTCATGCCGGAAGTCAACGGTTATGAAGTTTGTAGGTACATCAAACAAAATGCGAAGCTAAAGCATATTCCTGTTATGCTTCTGGTAGGCTCTTTTGAGCCGTTCGACGAAGCGGAGGCGCGCAGAGTTGGCGCGGACGATATCTTGACCAAGCCCTTTCAATCCATTCGACGCTTGATAGACAAGGTTGGCGAACTGGTAAGTGGTAAGCCCGCCGACGAAGCGACAACTGCGGAATTACCTCACGTTCAAGAAGAAGCTCCCGAGCCTGAGAAGCTGAGCACAGAGGAGCTGGAGATCACCACCGCCGACACCCAGCCGTTGCCGGTAGCTGAGCGGCATCCAGACTACCCCGCATATCAGCCAGCGGCGGCGGTGCAGCAATCAGACTACCGCTCATATGAGCCGGTTGTGGAAACGCAGCTTGCAACGGATGTGAACCGAGAGAACTTCCGAGAGAGTCAAATTATGGATCGTTCCAGTTATGAGTCGCGAAATGAGAGCACCCTGGAACCGGGCGACGTGTTGTTAGACCTGGGTGACATCGGCCGGGCCTCTACCGCTGCTTCCGACGACTTTGTTTTGGATCTGGATTTTGATGAGCTCCAGCCGGCCCCGGCTCTTGAGGCCGCGGCTGTATCCGGAACGCATTCCTTCGTTGAGCCTCAGCTGTCTCGGCCGAGTGATGCAGCTATGGAAGTCGCCCAGACCGAGCCGGCGCTTTCAACTGCATGGATGGACACGTCGGAGCCTGCATATCGTCAGCACGGACTACCGTCGACTAGTGAGGAATCCGTTCCGGCAACGGATCAGAAGTTTGTGGACACCAAGGAATGGATGCGTGAAAGTGCGCGTTCAACTTCGGATGATTTGCAGTCCGAAGCAAAGGCTGGCAAGCTCGAACGAGTCACGGACGAACCGGACGATGTTGCACCCCCCGCTAGACCGATCGGCCCGGTGACCCTTGATCAGTTGTCGCCGGACGTGATCGACGCAATAGCACGCCGTGCAGTGGAACAACTCT
>CAZVHN010000026.1:0-19660 GCA_964626895.1 uncultured Chloracidobacterium sp.
CGGGAAGGCGGCTGGCGAGAGCGATCTCTCCCGGCCGCTTTTTCCTTGATTGGGCAACAAATTGAGGTTTGTCGGAGCCGCGGGAGTTGGGATACATTGGAGTCAGTGGAGTCCGGGCGAACTATTGAGGCGCCTTCGGCATCTGAAAACATGTCCTTCTTGGCGATGTTGAGTTAGCCTCAGAACCCACTCCCGGGAAGAAGCCCTTATGATCAATCGACGTTTCCAGCTAGCCCTTTCGCTAGGCGTGCTGATTTTGCTATCTGCGAATACAGCCAGCGCGCAATCGAGCCGGCCGCGCCGGGTCAAGCCGGCCGCCAAACCCGCGGAGGAGCCATTGTTACGTCCGGAGCCGAAGCCGAGCCCAACAGCAAGAAACAACCCTAACGCTCCTCTGATAAACGTGCAGCCGGTTAAGCCGGTAGTCAACCCCAACGCAACGGGGGACACCTCGCATGCTTATCAGTTGTTGCAGCAGAAACAGTTTGCCGCGGCAGCTAAAGAGGCGAAGGATGTTGCGGCGAATTACCCCAACGACGCTGAAGCCTGGAAAATCGCCGGCTTTGCCGAGCTAAACCTCAAGCAGTACACCGACGCCGCGGCGGACTTGGAGAAAGCGATCTCGCTACAGCGGGCAGCGAAGCAGGAAGATCCGAACACGGTTGACGCGTTGGCCCAGGCTTACGTGCTCTCAGAAAAGTTTGAGCAGGCGCTGCCACTACTGGTGACTGCAACCTCACGCACCGGCGCTCAACCCGACGCGAGCATGCTCTATTACCGTGCTTTGTCAGAGTACAAGACGGGCAAAGCCGCTGATGCGGAGCGCACATTCAACTCTGTAGTAAAACTCAATCCCAAGGACTCGCCATCACTTTTCTATTTGGGCCAGCTGGCCCTGGCCAGAAATGATCTCGAGGGAGCGGTTGCCGCGCTTAACCGCGCCACCCTTAATGATTCGAGGATGGCCTCAGCCTGGACGCTGCTCACTTCGGTTTATCTCCGCCGTGCTGCGCTGAGCACAGACACTGCCAAAGCTGATGCCGACTATCTCAACGCGGTGCGCGCGGGTGAGGGACTAATAAAGCTGCGGACTGATGCCGAAGCCTTGACGCTTTTCGGCCAGGCGCTGATCGGTTCAGCACAGTATGCTCGCGCCGCGGCCGCCCTGGAACGCGCTGTCCTGGGGAATGATGCCAAGGGCGTAACCTTCTATCTGCTCGGCGTGGCCCATTCGCGCGCAAAGAATTTTCCCAAAGCGATTGCTGCACTTGAGTCAGCAGCAGCCAAGACACCCAACGACGTGAACGTCTATCGCGAGCTGGGTTATGCATACGAAGTTTCGAAGCAGTATGCAAAAGCGTTGGCTGCCTACCAGAAGGGCGCGAATCTGGCGCCGGCTGATACCGACTTCAAAGAATCGATTGAGCGCGTCAGGCCGTTTGCTAAGTAGGCCATTGGATCTTAGGTAGCCTTACCCCGACAGTGAAGACCAGTCGGCAGGGATGAGCCTCTTCTGACAACATTCTTGACCTCGAATTCAGACTGAAGCGTTAACCAACCGGGAGAACAAATGATGAGATTTATTGCAGTTCTGCTCCTGACCCTGCTGGCGTCGATGGCCGCTTTCGCCCAGCGACCGCGGACCGTCGATACGAGTGCGACTACCGATTCGCCAACCACAGCCGTCGCACCAGCCCCGCAAACCGTAAAGGCAAAATACGAGGGCGGTGTATTTGGTCATAACAAGACGATGAACGGCACCCTAAGCTTTGACGATACCAATCAGCGTTTGTTGTTTCGAAACAAACAGCAGAAGGAAGTCCTGTTCATTCCGTATGATGCGGTGACCTCAGCTTTTGCCGACACGCAAAAGCGACAACCCGCGGCAGCCACAGTAGCCAGCCACATTCCCTTCTACATCGGGATTCCCTTCGGTTTCATAAAGACCAAGGTTCGCTATTTGACCCTTCAATATACTGATCCCGACAGCAGAGCCAATGGAATCACCAGCTTTAAGCTCGAGAACAAGGAAATCCTCGCTTCGGTCTTGAAGACACTCGCCGAAAAAGCAGATATGACGGCACGCGGCGAGGTCTACATCAAGAAGCCTAACGCGGTTTCGAATCAGACGATCCCCTAAACCGACTCACTTGTGTGACTTTGGAATGGAAGTTTTGAGGCGGGGTCTAACCCGCCTCTTTTTATTGGAAGCTTGCATGCCCGAATCAACTCCAATATTAAAAGCTCACTTGAGCCGGGTGCAGGTTGGCGCAACGATGTGGGTGCTAGTCGACAGCAGAATCGAGGAGCGGTAGAGGCTGCGTGGGAACCCAACAAAGCAACTACGATAATTTGCAGGTAAGGAAGGCGGACCCTGTCCCCGCTCTTACCCTGAATGGCTTTCAAGCTTGAGGCGGGGACAGGGTCCGCCTTCCTTACTTGCAAGTTAGCGCGGCTTGAGTCGTCCTTTGGATTGGGTCAGTGCTCATGCCCCGCACTGGTCACTCCGCTTTGCGCTCCCTGGATACCGGCTCTAAGGTGCGCGTGGTTTGCTCGGTAACGCTCGGCACGGGCTCCGGAAGCGCACCCACTTGTCTCTCACCAAGCTCTCTCGTAGTGAGCTCCGGCGATTAGGTAGGATGCTGATTCTTTAGCGGCGCTTCTCGAGCGCAGTACCAGCCAAATGAAAACGCTCTCGGCTCCCAGAAGAAGCAGGAAACTGACGGTCGAAGAAGTTTCGTGTCCAGATTAGGGTTTTCGCCGATCAGCTCTTCTGTTTTTCAGCTGAAGGAAGCGAAGCTCTCGTTTTGCCCGCCTCCTTTTCCGGCACTTCCTTTTCACCAGGTACTCTGGTCACGGCTTGCAGTTTTTCGGGCGCAATCAGTCGCCAGGCTTCGTGAATGTGAAAGGCCAACTCTTCATCACTGACCCGATCAAGCTCTATACCTACCCAACCGCGCACTCCAACGTAAGGTGGTCTGTAGAACTTTTCCGGCGAGCGTTCCATCAGCATCGCCTGGATGCCAATCGCCGCCGGTATCACTACGGCAATGTGCCCGTCGTTGTGATGATTGTTAGAACACATCGCGAACACCTTTTTGCGGACGAAGAAAGTTGGTTCGCCGTGCGAGATCTTTTCAAACGTCTCAGGCAGCGAAGCACAAATGCGTCGCACTCGTTCCAGCTGCTTCTCGCCGTCGTCAGGCTTTCGTTCGTTTGCCTTTTGTTTCATGGAGGTTTTAGGGCCGGCTCGAATCTATCGCTACCGCCTTCCAGGTCCCATCTCGGTTGATAAACGTCGTCCTCAGTCGCAGGCCCATCTTCGCGGTCTCCTGCTTGTTCATTTAGAAATGGAGCGTTGCATCAATATGTCAGTTTGCGGATCGTCGCCCAACTGAAACACATGCGTTCCCACCTCATGGAAATTCCATTTACGGTAAAATGCCCGGGCGCGATGATTATGTTCCCAGACACCGAGCCATAGCGTTTTATAACCTCTCTGCTTCGCCTGACCAATACAAGCCTGCATCAAGGCCGCGCCAGCGCCGCTGCCAAGGCTTTCTCGCGAAACATACAAACGCACTAACTCGATTGGTTTATTGCTGGTGACACCATCCAGCACATTTCCGGAACGGAGCATGGCATACCCCACAGCGACCCCATTAGTCTCGGCGATGTGGAACAAGCAGTGAGGGTCAGCTAACTCCGCGGCTTGTTGCGCTGGACCAAATGCCGAGGGGAGATAAGCAGCCATGTCTTCGGGCGTGTTGTCGGCGGCAAATGTCTCCGAGAAAGTGCGCGCGCCGAGTTCAACCAACAACCCAGCATCCTCAGCTTTGCCGACGCGAACAATAAGATTGGGGTGGAGACTTGTTTCCGGTTTCATTTGTGCATGCGTGCCCGTGAGAAAAAGGAAGTCATTTGACAGGATTTACAGAATTTACAAGATTTAGCCTTGGTTGTGAAGTTGAAGATCACTCTGGTTTCAGACCCAAGATGCGAGATAGAAAGCTCCTTCGAAGACCGCTGCCACAGTCATCCTGTAAATCTTGTTCATCCTGTCTAAGGTTTTGAGCTTTGATAGATCTCAGCACCCGCGCGGCCACGCGGTTCGGTCAGCACTCACAGGATGGAATTCAAGAGCTTGCCCTTCGGCTTGTACTCACGAAATTTACGTTTGACTTGGACTGAAGGCCCGAAGTTCAACAACAATCCATTGTCGATGCCTGTGGCAGTAAGATAGTTAACTAGTTTAACTTCATGTCTCTGCGTCAAGGTTTGAACAGCCTTCAATTCGATGACTACGCGTCCGTCAACCCACAAATCAGCATAGTACTCGCCAACTACTTGGCCCTCATACGTGACGTTGATCGGCTCTTGCTGCTTGATGTACAAGCCAAGCTTTTCAAGCTCAATTCGAAGTGCGTTCTCGTAGACCTTCTCAAGAAAGCCTGGGCCGAGCGCATTGTGGACCTTGTAAGCACAACCGATGATCTTTTGGGTGAAGTCGTCATCTTTCATCGCATCCTCCGTGAGAAAAAGGAAGTCATTTGACAGGATTTACAGAATTTACAAGATTTGGCCCTGGTTGTGAAGTTGAAGATCACTCTCGTTTCAGACCCAATGACGCGAGACAGAAAGCCCCTTCGAAGACCGCTGCCACAGTCATCCTGTAAATCTTGTTCATCCTGTCTAAGTTTTTGAGCTTTGATAAATCTCAGCACCCGCCGCAACGAACTCTTCAGCCTTTTCCTTCATGCCAATCCCTAACGCCGCCTCTTCGTCGATCTGCTTCTTTGCCGCGTATTCGCGCACGTCCTGGGTGATCTTCATTGAGCAGAAGTGTGGGCCGCACATGGAACAGAAGTGGGCCAGCTTGGCGCCTTCCTGCGGCAGGGTCTCGTCGTGGTATTCGCGCGCCACTTCCGGGTCGAGCGAAAGGTTGAATTGATCTTCCCAACGGAATTCAAAACGCGCCTTGGAAAGCGCGTTATCCCTATACTGGGCGCCCGGGTGGCCCTTTGCCAAGTCGGCAGCGTGTGCAGCGATCTTGTAGGCGATGACGCCGTCTTTCACGTCTTTCTTGTTGGGCAGGCCGAGATGTTCTTTCGGTGTGACGTAGCAAAGCATTGCTGTGCCGTACCAGCCAATCATAGCGGCTCCGATGGCCGAAGTGATGTGATCATACCCGGGCGCGATGTCTGTGGTCAGTGGCCCCAGGGTGTAGAAGGGCGCTTCGCCGCAACTCTCTAGTTGCTTGTCCATGTTCTCTTTGATCAAGTGCATCGGGACATGGCCGGGCCCTTCGATCATCACCTGGCAATCACGCTCCCAGGCAATCTGTGTTAACTCGCCCAGTGTTTCCAGCTCGGCGAACTGGGCTTCATCGTTAGCATCAGCGATTGAGCCGGGACGCAGACCATCGCCTAAGCTAAACGAGACATCGTAGGCGGCCATGATGTCGCAGATTTCTCGGAAGCGAGTGTAGAGAAAGCTCTCTTCATGATGCGCGAGACACCACTTGGCCATGATGGAACCGCCACGGCTAACGATTCCCGTTGTGCGTTTTGCGGTCAAAGGAATGTAAGGAAGACGCACGCCCGCATGGATCGTGAAGTAGTCAACGCCCTGCTCCGCCTGTTCGATCAGCGTGTCGCGAAAGATCTCCCAGGTCAGATCTTCGGCTTTGCCGCCCACCTTCTCCAGGGCCTGGTAAATCGGCACCGTGCCGATGGGCACGGGCGAGTTGCGTAGAATCCATTCGCGCGTGGCGTGAATGTTCTTGCCGGTAGAAAGATCCATCACCGTGTCGGAGCCACACTTGATGGACCAACGCATCTTCTCAACTTCGTCGTCGATGGAAGACAGGACAGCGGAGTTGCCGATGTTGGCGTTGATCTTTACCAGGAAGTTGCGGCCGATAATCATCGGCTCGGATTCCGGGTGATTGATGTTCGCGGGAATGATGGCGCGCCCGCGGGCGACTTCGTCGCGCACCAACTCCGGGGTGACGAATTCAGGAATTGAAGCCCCGAAGGATTGGCCACGGTGTTGGTGGAAAAGCGAATCTCTGGGGGCTTCTTCCCGAGCTCTGCGGGCAGGATGCCCGTGCTCCAGGCCAAGATTTTCGCGAATGGCGATGAATTCCATTTCGGGAGTGATGATGCCCCGACGGGCGTAGTGCATCTGAGTCACGCAGGAGCCTGACTTTGCCCGCAAAGGAACACGTTTGAGTGTGGGAAAATCTTCGAGCCGGCCCTTTTCCTTTTGGCGCGCCTGGTTAGCGGCCTCAAACGTCAGGTAGCCATCGTCGATAGGATTAACGTGGCGGCCTTGATACTCCTCCACATCACCACGCTCGAGAATCCAGTGACGGCGTAACCCCGGCAGACCCTCACTTACTTCGCACCGCGCTGCGGGATCACCCCACGGGCCGCTGGTGTCGTAAACACGCACCGGTGAATTCTCTTCAAGCGTCCCGTCAAAGTTGCGCGTGGGGTTTTGGTCGATCTCACGAAAAGGAACTCGCACCCCGGGTTGTGCGCCCTCGACGTAGATGCGGCGAGAGTTAGGCAACTGCTCTTCAATAGACGCCTGAGTTTCGAGTTCGGTTGATTTGATTGCGGCGCTCATAAGTACTCCTTAATTGGCTAAATCCCAAATAAAAAACCGCCCCACCCAAGTCAGAAGGATGGAACGGTCTTCGCGCATTCCAGCTGGGGCTGAGCCCCCGCTTTGAATGGCTGTTTCTCCCTTCGACGGTGCTAACCGTATCAGGTTCAAGGGGTCTCTGGATTCACGATTTTTGATTGCTGATTTGCAATTGGTTTGATTCCGAAGGCCAAGCTCAATGGGCCTCTAATGCGAAATCTAAAATCACAAATCGCAAATCAAAAATTCACCAGACTCTCAGCCGCTTCAGTGCGGCTCCCCCGAAAACTTTGTTTGCGACCATAGTTTACTACAGGGACAGAGATTTCGCTCTTGCTAGGACGGTAGATGCAGTGTGAGAAGAAGAAAGGGCCTACGGTAATTTGCAGGTAAGGAAGGCGGACCCTGTCCCCGCTTCAAGCTTGAAAGCCAATCAGCGTAAGAGCGGGGACAGGGTCCGCCTTCCTGACTGTGAGGTGACTGAAGTTGAGAGGTTGATTGCAGTTGAGTGGTTTTCAAGCTTGAGGCGGGGACAGGGTCCGCCTTCCTGCGAGTTAGCGGGGCTTGAGCCGTCCTCCCACCCACTGTCTCTCTTTGCGTGATTTCGTGGATCGTGACGCCGTTACGATATAATCCTGACCGTTATCACCCACACTCAAGCTTCCGGAGAACAACGATGATGAAACGACGCGCCATTGCTCTGTCACTAATTCTGTCTCTTCTTAGCCTGCCGACTTTTTCGCAGCAATCTGATCGAGACGACGATATTCGCACCCGCATTCGCAAAGAAGGCATGGAGCATTCGCAGATTCTCAAGACCATGCACATGCTCGCAGACGTTTACGGGCCGCGTCTGACCGGCTCTCCGAATCATAAACGCGCGGCGGAATGGACCATCAAACAAATGACGGACTGGGGATTCGAGAACGGGCATCTCGAGCCGTGGGATTTCAAGCATCCGGGCTGGCTCAACGAACGACTGGCGGGGCACGTTGTCGCGCCTGTGAAAGATTCACTGGTTTGCGAAGTGCTAGCCTGGACACCCAGCACCCGCGGCACAGTGCGAGCGAAAGCGCATCAACTAGTCCTACCGGAGAGGCCGACGCAGGCTCAGTTGAGTGAATATTTCGCCAAAGAGAGGGGAAATGTCCGGGGGCGCATTGTCCTGGTTGGCAAGCATCAAATCGTCCCGGTGAACTTGAGCCCGCCGGCTAAACGCGTCGACGACAAGCAGATCGCGGAACGCTTCGATCCCGATGCCCGGCCTTCACCGCGACCAACTCCATCGCCCACACCCTCGCCCACCCCGGGACCGAAACCACTAACAGGGCAGGAGATCACCGATCAGTTGGACAAGTTCCTTAAGGAAAATGGGGTGCTGGTGCGAGTCAATGACGGAGGGCGTGAACACGGTCAAATCCGAGCGTTTAATAATCGGAGTTTTGATGTCACTAAGGTTGTCCCGACAGTGGTGATGCGCAACGAAGACTTCGGGCGTATCTCGCGTATTCTAGCGGACGGAACCGACGTGATGCTGGAATTCAACATCGTCAATCGCGTCTATCCTGAGGGCAGAACTTCCTACAATGCCATTGCCGAGATGTCAGGGAGCGACAAAGCAGATGAGGTAATAATGCTGGGTGGCCATCTCGATTCATGGCATGCTGCGACAGGCGCAACGGACAACGCCATTGGCTGCGCCATCATGATGGAAGCGGCGCGCATCTTGAAAACGCTTGACCTCAAACCACGCCGTACCGTTCGGGTCGCCCTCTGGAGCGGCGAGGAGCAGGGACTTTTGGGTTCTCAGGCTTACGTCAAAGAACATTTCGGTGCTTTTGAGAACCCCAAACCCGGTTATGAGAAATTTGGCGGCTATTTCAACATTGATTCCGGCACTGGCCGTGTTCGCGGCGCCTCTGTCTTCGGCCCGCCGGAAGCGGGAAAGATCATGCGCGACATCCTCAAACCTTTTAGGGACGACGGAGTTGTGGGTGCTATAGCCTCGAGAAGCCGCAACCTGGCAGGAACGGACAGCACGTCTTTCAATCAGGCAGGTTTGCCCGGCATTGGTCTGGCGCAAGACCCTATTGAATATGGCACGCACACCTGGCATACAAACCTGGATACTTACGAACGCATTCTGGAAGACGATGTGAAGAAGGCGGCGGTTTTGGTGGCCACTGCGGTTTATGAATTGGCGACGCGCGACGACTTGTTGCCACGTTTCTCGAAAGACACTATGCCTCCGCCGCCGCCCGCTGAACGCCCGGCGACGCCACCTCAAACTAAGCCGGTTTCGAAGCCGGAAAGGAAGCGTCAGCGTCGCGCGAAAAGATTCAAGCAAAGCTAATTTACAGGTAAGGAAGGCGGACCCTGTCCCCGCTCTTACGGTGAAAGTAAAGTGGTTTGCCTAAGAGATCAATTCATTGCTGAGTGGCTTTCAAGCTTGAGGCGGGGACAGGGTCCACCTTCCTGACCTGCAAATTTCGGTAAATATATACTTGACTGACCGTGCAGCCCCTATGCATAGCCAGGAGTGGCGTGACTATTCGGTGAGCGACTTCTTCGCCTTGCGCGTAGCCGCAGCCTTCCGAGCGGTATCACTTCGTTTTTTAGCAGCCTTCTTATCCTTTCGAGTCTTAACGGCTTTCGCCGCCGCTTTCCTTCTCTTGCGGGTTCTAGCTGCCTTTTGTCCAGCGGTGAGTTCTTCGGCCATTGCGTCTCCTGTTCCGAGTTATTAAGTCCCTCAAGCCGCTTTTCTTTTCTTCGCGGCTTTCTTCCGCTCGTACTCTGCCTGTCTCTTATCTATCTCACTCCCATGACAGCAGGCTTGCCCGATTCGCCAGTCCCTTTGATTGCGCGTCGGCGTCGGCCTAAGTGCATGTTGCGGGCCTTGCCGCCGATGAACGTTTCGTCAAAACGCCGTGGTCAGCCAAGTATATAATCACCCACCCAAATTTCCGCACCCTGCAGCGTGACCTGTGTGGCTTCTGACCTGCAAATTGCGGCATGCTTAGGTAAGTAGTGCTACTTTCCGTTCAGTTAGCCGCCAATAAAACTCATTGTGCGTGAGGGAGTGACGAAAGTCGGATCGTTGATGTAATGGCGAGGTTCTTTCTTCATCACGACGCTCTCGATGTAGTCGATGACCTCAGTCCTGGATGCGCCAGTACGCACCACGTCGCGCAGGCTGTGTTCCACTGTTGAGAAGAGGCAGGTGCGAATCTGTCCATCAGCCGTCAGCCTAATGCGTGAACAGGCGCCGCAGAAAGGTTCGGTAACTGGTGCGATGATGCCAATCTCGCCGGGTGCGCCGTCGGCAAAACGGTAACGAGAAGACGTTTCCGAGCCGCGTGCTACATCGACGGGAATCAAGGGAAACCTTGCGCTTATCCGTTCACGAATCTCGCGGCCGGAGACCACCATTTCGCGCGACCACTCGTGCCCGGAATCAAGCGGCATGAATTCGATGAAGCGCATCTTCACATCGCGCTCGCGGGCAAACTCGGCGAAGTCTGCCACTTCATCTTCGTTATGACCCCGCACTATGACGGCGTTGATCTTTATCGGCTGGAGCCCAGCACGTTTCGCCGCTTCGATCCCAGCCAGTACGCGGTCCAAAACGTCGACCCCGGTCATCTCCTTAAATACCTCGCGCTTCAAACTGTCAACACTAATAGTGATGCGATCCAAACCAGCATCCTTTAAAGCTTGCGCACGGTCAGGCAGGAAGTAGCCGTTAGTCGTTAGCGCGAGATCGAGCAGTCCTTTTGGTTTCAAAGCGGTGAGTTTGGCGATAATCGTTTCGATGTCGCGGCGCAGCATCGGCTCGCCGCCCGTGAGGCGAACCTTCTCGATGCCGAGGCTAACAAAGATCTCGCAAACGTACTCAATCTCTTCGTAGGAGAGCATCTGCTCTTTCGGCGCAATCGGCGGCTCGCCGTGGGGCAGGCAGTAGAAACAGCGAAAGTTGCAACGATCTGTCAGAGACACGCGCAAATCGCGTATCGCCCGGCCGTAGGAGTCTCTAAGTGTTTCAGTCATCGCGTTATTCAGAAGATCAATATACTCCTGAGCACAAAGGTGTTCCAAGTTGGAAGCAGGTTGGGTAACGGGTACCCAACATCGAGGCCACGAGAATCCGATTCGGCGCTGTTCCCAACACTTCTTTACGTTTCATTTGTGGTGCGATGGGCAGACCTACTTCTGCGCCAGGAACTGTTTAGCTTTGCGGAGCTCTGGCCGGGCACTGTCACCGTGAGCCATGAGCAACACAATCTTCCTGTAGTAAGCACTGGCCTTCTTCCTATCTCCGGAGAGTTGGGCGGCGAGCGCGGCGCCGTAGAGTCCATTGAATCGCTTCGGTGAATCTCTTAGCGACGTCTCAAACTCGCGTAAGGCCAGTTCCGGTTGCTTGAGTTCGAGCAGCAGGTCTCCCAGCAACTCGCGCGCTGGGATGATGGGACCAGGTGTAACTGGATGTTTTTCCGAGGCCGCTTCAAGCTCGGCAGCTGAGCGCATCAGGGTCAGGGCCTCGTCGCTCTTTCCTTCAGCGTGTGCCAACCAGGCCGCCGCCGCTCGTCGTTGAATCTCGACCTGACTGGCCCAGTAGGTATCTTTGACGTTGGCGAGTGAGGTCTGAAGGGCGGAGAGTTTCTCAACATCTCTGCGAGCAGCGTTCGGATCGCCGCTCCGCGCCGCTCCCACGCCACGCGCGAAATAGACTATGGCCTCGGCATAGCGGAAGCGGTCCCAGGGAAAAGTAGCCGGACGCAACTCGAGCTTGGCGGCCTCCGACCAACGCCGTCTTTCCAGCGCATAGCGGGCCGGAATTGCGGTAAAGGCATAGGCCGCCGCTATAACCTCGGCATCGACTTTATCGACGTCGTTCGCCTGCGCGAGGATTTGCCGGGCCTTCTTATCTTCTCCGCCTTGCAGATAGGCATAAACAAGATAGTCAAGGGCATGAAGCTGATCGAACGAAGCTGCGCCGGGGTGGGTCATAGCCACATGGTTTTTGGCCGTCGCCGCCGAAGCGAGGTTCGAGTTAATCGATTCCTGCCACAGCCCAAGTCGCGTGAAAATGTGGGAAGGCATGTGCAGCGCGTGAGGAGACGAAGGAGCAATCCTGGCATAACTGCGCGCGGCCGGCAGTGCCAGATACGCAAGCTGGGGATAGTCGAAACTATGAATCAGGTAGTGCGCCACGCCGGGGTGCCGGGGCTCCTGAGGCAAGACCCGATTCAGAATACCAGCCGCCTTCTTTTGGTTCGCGAAAGTTTTGTCAGTGATAGGGCCGGTACCCAGCAGCGCGAGGGCATAAAAAATCGCAGCCTCTCGGTCCTTCGGGTAGCTCAAGTAAACCCGCTCCATCGCCTTCTCGTAAGCAAGGGCGCGCGTGCGATGATCGAGCCGGTCGGAATCCTTATAGAAGGCTTCTATCGCTGCGATGTAATCCCTTTCACGATCGGTCTTTGCCTCGACTGACTTTGCTTTTTCAACGGCGGCCCAGCCTTTCTGCAACTCCGCGGGGCTCGAAGGCGCCCAGACGGGGTGATAGAGGCTCATAGCCACGCCCCAGTGGGCCATGGCACACCTGGGGTCGTCCGTGGCAACTGCGGCAAAAGCTTTTTCCGCCTCCTCATACCAAAAAGAGTGGAGCAGCGCTGTAGCGCGATTGAATTGCTTCTGGGCAGAGGCATTGCAGGAGACGGCGAAGTTCACCTGGCCGAGCTTTTCGGCTGGAGCGTGCGTGTGTGGGTGCATCTCCTGCGCTCGCGTCGGTGAAAAACAGAGCACGGAGATCATTGCGGCGAGAATTAGGTAAATGTGCTTCATAACAAATTTCTCCTTACATGACTCTTATCACAACCGTGGACGCGATTACATCCCCACTGCCGAGGTAGACCCCGAACTTCATTGCGGTGCGCCTTTGGAGTCTTCAACGGGTCAAATTGAAGCGCACACGTTGATCGCCGTCCACATCCAGCCGTTTAAGGCGCCGCACGTGTCGATAGGCCATCAGAGAAAGGGCGCGACGTTGATCCGTTTGACCCTTGTAGCCCAGTTTCTCTAACTCGTCGGCGATCGCAACTGCCGCCATCAGCGGCACTTGAGTAATGAACTCGCGAATGTCCTCCTCCCTGGTGAAGGGCATCGGATTGCTCTTCTGCGAAAGATTCTGGATTGTGTTCAGAACTTAGATCTTCCATAGAGATGGACTGAGGGATGGTGAACTATGCGGTAGCTGATGGCTCGGCTCTTGTCGCTTCAGTTGCGGGTGGCCCTCCGCCAGGTCCATTCCTCAGCGGCGGGCTTGCCATTCAAGGTGCCTTCGATCTTTGCATGCAGGGCGCCATCCTCGCCGAGCCAGTAAATTACGCGTTGAGGAAAGTCGTGCTTCGGGTTTTCGAAAACAACGCGTTTCTCTTTCTGTTCAATAAGACGGAAGGGTGTTGCCGGGCGCCCGCGGGGACTGGCCCAGTAGGTAATCGCCTCCGGCGTCGCTTCGATCCTCAGAAACTCAAAAGACACCGTCCGCCCTCCGGCGACGTCGCGATGAAGCCCGAGCATGATGTTACCTCTCGGCTCCTGCCAGAATTCCTCCGTCTCCACTCCGCCCTGAGCTCCGCTCCAGTTTCCGGCCATCCAGGCCAGGCCGGTCAAGTCTGTGACTATGGCTTGCGGGCGAGCAAAGACGCTGAAGCTAATCAGCACCAAAACTACAATAGCGATCACGGCTCTTGATGTGTGCATAAAGTTATCCTCCGGAAAACAGCTTAGGACGCTTTGCTGGGTTTCGTCTTGAATAAACGCGACAGCTCTGTCAGAACCGCGAGCGGTAGCGACCGGGTTGTATGCTCCCTGTTGAGACCGGGTCGCTACCGCTCTCCGTTCTGACAAGCGGGACATCTGTGGCGTCTGCAGGATCACGAGGGTGCGAATGATCTCCGTCACGGCTGCTTCAAACCGCGGGCGCGTAGTGGTGGTAACCAATTGCTGCAAGAGAAACTCTTCCACCAGTTGTTGGCGCCGCGTGTTACTGCGCGCTTCAAACACAGCTTCTTCGAGGTACGCTCCTTTATGACCCCAGACTGTCGCCGGTCGGGACCATTCTATCCGTAACATCAGAAAGCGGGAAAGGTGAAACTAGTCCGGCTGGGCGGACGGCTGAACGGTGAAAGGACAATTGAAATTTGACGGGTCTTACTTCAGTCGCCCGCTGAACGGACTAAGAAAATTCAAGGATACCAGCCCAGCACTCAGGTGCTGGGCTAATGTCAGTCGTCCGCCAAGCGGACTGCTTGAGAGGAGGTGAAAAAAAAGACTGGCTCGCACTCATGCTCTCCCCTGCTCAAGTGCGAGCCAGACTCACCGCGTATGCCCCACTGCGCGGAAATTACAGAACTTCGGACAATTGAGTCGACGGTCCGACTACTCTAGACATTCGGACCGTCGACCTACGCTTACTCCAAAACGTGGGAACTGGAAAGCGCCGCTACCATGCGAACCGTTGACGGTACTCGGTTGATTCGATAAAGGCCCGAACCATCTCCGCCCGGTGGAAGTCACCACCCGAGTCGTCCAGCTTCTGGCGCCAGAAGTTGAATCCACTCATGTCGTGGTCCGGACCTTCGTCAGGATTACGATGGAGGTAACCGAAGTACTGCATCAGTACGAACGCCGAGTTTTTCTCCTGCTGTTTGAACTGCGAGTGTTCAGCTATCCGCCTCAGCACGGTGGCCCGTGTCTCACGCTGTGTACGCAGCCCCTCAACCAGCTCATTGCGCTCGGCCGCGGTGGGCTGAACGGCCGCGTTGTTGAAGAGGGCGTCAACATACTGTTCGTTCGAGAGAGAACCGAAGCGCTGCTGAAACTCCGGGCGTAGGACCCATTGGTCAGCTACCCGGCGTTTATTATTTTCGAGCGTCTGCTCCCAGCCCGGCGCCCCCACAATCAGACCCTGCGCCGCCAATTGCATGTCGACCAGGAATGAATTTCGTCGCGGCATGGCGCCAAAACTCGCTTTGTTGAAACGATAGAGCAGGTAACCCGTCTCCTGAAATTCAATGGAGAGGAAGAACGCGCCCGAGGTATTGACCCGCATGCGCTGAACGCACGAGGCGTCTCCTCCGCATCTTTGGATTTCCTGAATCCAGAAGCCGAGGCCGCTATCGTCAGCCTCACGAGCGAGAAAGTCTCGATACTGCTGCTCGACGAAGAAGCCGCTGTCGTCTACGTCATTACTTGAGCTGATGCTACGGATGGTGTTGAAGACGCCGCTCACGATTGTTTGTCCCTGCGAGTTGATGACGGCAACTGTAGAGCCCGTTGTGATGTTCGGCACGAGCTGGCCTCTTTCTGACTCCAGCTCGAATTCACTTTCGAGTCTCGAATTCAAAATCAGGTCACCCACTTTCAAGTTGTCCACGAAGACGCCGAGAACGGTGTTAACCGGCAGGTTGACCCTCTCGACTTCCACTTCAAACTCGCGCTCGTTGCCCTCGCTCTTAAACTTCGCCTCGCCCACTGGCGTCAGACCGTTGATGGGAGCCCCCGCCAATCTCGCTTCGATGCGGAATTCGGCATTGGGTCCCGGTGAGGGCGACGGTGACGGCGACGGATTTGGATTCGGCGGAATGTTGGAAAATGCGCCTGCCAGAATCGTCACCCCTGACTGATCGGCAACCACCACACGCGTGCGCGAGTTGATTTGAGGTACGGTTTGACCGCGCTCAGTTTTAAGGACCAATTCTGACCGCTCCAATCCGCCAAGCAGGGTAATGGCGCCCACCTGCGTACCATCAACCAGCACGTTGAGCAGGGTGCCGCCGGGCAAGTTGACGTCCTCGACCCGCACCTTGAACTCCCGGTTTCCGCTGAGCTCGATTTCAAACTCGGCCTCACCCCTGGGAAGAATTCCATTGACAGGCGCGCCGGTGAGATCGGCCTCGATCTCAAACGGTGACGCACCAGGTGATGGCGACGGGTTGGGTGTTGGAGATGCTGAAGGCGACGGTGAAGCACTCGGCGATGGCGTTGGATTAGGCGCAATGTTGGAGAATGCGCCCGCTAGAAGCGTCACGCCCGACTGATTAGTCACCGCCACACGCGTGCCTGAGATGACTTGAGGTACGGTTTGACCACGCTCAGTTTTAAGGACCAGTTCTGACCGCTCCAATCCGCCAAGCAGGGTAATGGTGCCCACGTGCGTACCATCAACCAGCACGTTGAGCAGGGTGCCGCCGGGCAAGTTGACGTCCTCAACCCGCACCTTGAACTCCCGATTGCCGCTGAGCTCGATTTCAAACTCGGCCTCACCCTGGGGCCGAATGCCATTGATAGCGGGCCCGGTGAGATCAGCCTCGATCTGAAACGGCGTCGCACCAGGCGATGGTGACGCACTCGGCGAAGGGGACGGAGAAGGGTTCTGGGCCGAGACGATTGACCCATCTACTAATGAGTAACCGAATGCACCTGCCACTGCGATGAACAAGATTGCGGATATCAGTGAAACTGCAACATGACGGCCAGCAAGCCGAGACTTCGAATTCGAGAACATAATAGTTTTCCTCTTCCTGTTGAAAATTTGAGCAATTCGCGAGTCGGAACTCGCTGCGGAAGCTGCTCGTCATAACAGTCCACTACCCGTGCTCAAAAATACTCAGGACACAGATCTTTTTTCAGGACTAAGCACAGACCCAATCCCAAAATGACCACTCAAGCCTGGGAATTTCCGTAGGTCCCTTTTGGGGTTTTCACAGGGCTTCTACCGCTCCTCGGTTCGGACTTAGCTGGCCGCCGAGGTCTAGTCAACCTGCACTACTTGAATTCAACTCAGCTAGACAACATTGAGCGCCACCGCCTATGCTGGCGGTCGAACCCGGATCTTCGGAAAGCTGATGGAACTTAGTGACAAGCAGTTGCTGCTGGCCTGTCGAAGTGGTGATCAAGCTGCCTGGGAGGCATTGATTAGGCGCTATCAGCGGCTTATGTATGCCATTCCGCTACGTGCCGGCCTTGATGAGGATCAATCAGCAGACGTCTTCCAGGAGGTGTTCGCGACCCTCTTCCAAAAGCTTGACGACATTGATCAACCCGAACGCCTACATAGCTGGTTGGTTACCACGGCGCGCCGAAAAACCTGGCGGGTAATATCAAAAAAGCGGGCCACTCAGAACACGGTGGGCGATGATGAGAACGGCTCCGCTGAAGAACTGGCGAGTATTCCGGATAACGCGGCTCTCCCGGACGAGGTGTTGTTGAAACTTGAGGAGCAGCACCGGGTTCGCACGGCATTGGCCGCTCTGGACGATCGCTGCCGGAAACTGCTGACTCTGCTTTTCTACGAATCAGAGCCTCCTTCTTATGCCGAAATTGCGATTTCGCTGGGCACTTCCGAGGGCAGCATCGGGCCGACTCGCGCTCGTTGTCTTGAGAAAATGTTGAGATTGCTGGATAAATGATGCTCGAAATGTATTTCTTCCGTAAAGGGCCGCACTGTTGCGATGGGTAAAGGAAAGAATCCAGGCCCGAGCGAACAGAAAATGAGCAACCCTTCAGAACATATTGACTTTGCCAGGATCGCGGACCTGGTAGAAGACCGTGTGGCCCCTAATGTTCGAACCGAATCGATGGCACACCTATCCAGCTGTTCGGATTGCGCGGAGAAGCTCCAGAGACTCGATCAGGTAGTGCGTCTCATGGAAACCGATCGGGCCGCGGATGCGCCGCGCGACGTAGTTGCTTACGCGATGAACATCTTCAGTGGCCGGGCAAAATCGCCGAGCCAGTCTTTGAAGCGGCGAATCCTTGCTGCTTTAAGCTTTGATAGTAGTATGAACCAGGCGCCGGCATTTGGCGTGCGCTCGGGCCAGACCGGTTCGCGTCAATTAATCTATTCGGCTGAAGAAAATGATATTGACCTTCACATCACACTCCATGACGATATGTGGGTCGTGGCAGGTCAGGTACTGCGAGAGGATTGCACCGAAGGGCGCGTGGAGATTGAAGGCGTGAGTGGCTCTGCCGCAGCGGCGCTTAACGAACTGTGCGAATTCACGCTGCCTGCCGTGCCGCCTGGCAATTATTTACTCCGTGTTCATATGGCTGATGTCGAGGTTGAGGTACCCCAGCTGGAACTCACGGCTTAGGTTAGGTCAAAGGGATGCAGCATGCGGAGCTTGCGGCACGGCTCGTCGCAGCGGGCAAGGCCGAACGTGAGGCATTGCTCGGGGCAAACTCTGCGCTCGCAAATGTTCAGCTCGCCCAAACACTGAAGGATATCTGTCTCGAGGGCTGGAGTAGCGACCCCGGGCAAGCACTTCGAGCAGCCGCTGTACTCCAGCTTCTATCCCAAACAAATCCAAATCCTGAAATCGCAGCTCTCTCGGCCTGGAGTGGCGGTCTTGAGGCGCTCATCCACGGCCAGATGGAGCATGCCCTCGTCCGTCTCGAGGACTCTCACGCCCGGTTTGTAGCGCTGGATCAGCCGCACACTGCCGCGGCCACGCAGGTCAGTAAACTAATCGCACTCGCCATGCTCGGTCGTTACGACGAAGCGATCGAATGCGGCCTGAGTGCCCACGAAGTCTTTATCGCTTACAGTGATGTCTTAGCCGCCGGCAAAATCGAACACAACATCGGCAACTTGTACTTTCGACGGGACCACTATCACGAAGCCGAAAGGTTTCAAAGCGCGGCGCGCGAACGCTTCGCAGCCCTCAATGATCAGAAGCAGCTCGCCACAATAAACAATTGCCTGGCCAATACTCACGCACTGCTCCACAAATTTAAATCCGCGGAACAATTGCTGGACGAAGCGGTGCAACAGGCCGAGGCTTCCGGCCTGACGGTAACTCAGGCTGAAATTGAAGGGAACATCGGAACATTTGCCCTGCTTCAGGGGCGTTACGACCGCGCACTGGATTACCTCGAGCGGTCTCGCCGTCGCTACGCTTTGCTGGGGATGGCGCATCAATCCGCCACCGCTGAGCAAGAGATCGCCGACGCTTACCTGGAACTCAATCTTGCGTTGGAAGCCGCGGCAATTTACGAGCGCGTAATCCCGAAATTTGCCGAATTGGGAATGCGCGCAGAGCAAGCGCGGGCGTTGGCCCACCACGGGCGCGCCGCAGTGTTACTGGGAAGAACCAGCGAAGCCCACTCATCGTTGGTGCAGGCGCGCAACTTGTACGAGGCTGAAGGGAACGAAGTCGGCGCAGCGATGGTGGCGCTGACTCAGGCGCAAGTAAATTACCATCAGGGAAACTATGCGGCGGCAGGCGCAACCGCATTGGAAGCCGAGCCTCCGTTGGCCCTCTCGGGGAGTTGGCGCCGGCTTTTGATGGCCCGCTGGCTGCGAGGAGAAGCGGAACGTGCACAGGGCCACACCGCAGACGCCAGGTCCATTCTCGAGCAGACACTTCTTGAAGCAAACCTCAAAGAACAACCACAGGTAGCTGAGCGATGCTACACCTCGCTGGGTCTGGTGGCCGTCATGACTGGTGACGCGGACGCTGCCGAGAAAGCTTTCACCCGTGCCGTGGAGCTTACCGAGGAATTGCGCGCACCCCTGCCCGGTGAAGAATTTCGCACCGCCTTCTTCTCAGACAAACTCACTCCCTACCAGGAACTGGTTCGACTTTGTCTCGCTGGCGGACCAAATCGGGTCGCGGAGGCGTTCGGCTATGTCGAGAGGGCCCGCGCCCGAGCGCTGGTCGATGCGCTGGGCGGAAATCTAACTCCCCACACTGAACCGCGCGATTCCTTCGAAGCTGATCTGCTAACGCAGCTCGAGGAGCTCCGGCAGGAATTAAACTACTTGTACAACGAGGTCAATCGTCCGGGAGCCCAGCCGCGATTCGGGCAGGGTGAGCCTCAGACGGTCCAGGAAGCTCTCCGCGAGCGCGAACGAAAGACCTCGGAGATCCTCCGACAACTCCAGCACCGAAGCGGAAAGGTTCTTACTTACGGCGAAACAGTAGACATCGACCAGCTTCAGCAG
>CAZVHN010000027.1:0-5971 GCA_964626895.1 uncultured Chloracidobacterium sp.
GGCCATACGCTTGAGCCGGGTGCACCCGTGCTTGATTTTGGCTGTGGCGCCGGCAACATGGTCGAAGAATATTGTGCAGCGGGCTATGAAGCGTTTGGTTGCGACATTCGGGTGGCGCATGAATCCGAGCGCATGCGGACCATCGACGAAAGGACGTGCTCATTGCCTTTTGCCGACGCCACGTTTGATTTCGTCTTCTCTGATCAAGTACTGGAACACGTGCAGGATCACGTGCGCGCGTTCGCCGAGATCGAGCGGGTGATGAAGCCCGGCGCTATCAGCCTGCACATCTTTCCTGCCAAATTGAAGCCGACGGAGGGCCATGTGTTCGTGCCGCTCGGCGGATTGATTCAAAGTCGTTGGTGGCTGACGCTGTGGGCTTCGCTGGGAGTGAGGAATTCGTTTCAAAAGGGTAAGGGCGTGCGAGAAGTTGTAGAGTTGAACTCCGATTATCTGCGCACCCGCACCAACTACTTGTCCCGATCGCAGATCAAGGAAGCGGTCTCAACTTCGTTCGACAACCTGGAGTTTGCCGAACGTCAGATGATCAAACATACCTACGGCAAAGCGCGTCACATCTATTCGCTGGTGCGAGTGTTTCCTGTCATTGCTTCGCTGTATAGCTCTTTTTACTCCAGGGTGATTTTCCTGCGGAAGACGGCGCGGAGTTGAGGAAGACATGAACCAAGCTCCGTACGATGTGGTGGGCTCCCGTCTCCGCAACGTGCTAAGTTGACCACTCAACCAGTACCGTTGGGACGTAATATTTATAGACAAAAACCTCCGCAAAATATCTCGACAGCTCCGTTAGGAGCGCGATGTGTCGCTCGACTGATTAGAACATTTCGCTCCTCCGGAGCGAGTTGTTGGATTGGTGGGTTGCTCTATAAACATTCGGCTCCCACGGAGCTAAGCGAAAACAATCAAGCCGCAAGCCAATATGGTCATGCGGTTTCTCCGCGGCACGTTTTAGTAATTGACTAGACTCAGGATGATCTTGTTTGTCTCCTAACACCAATCCTGTGGTTGCTTAGATTGACTGCGAATCACACGCCCATCAAGTTAGCCTTCCTGGTGCGGTCGCTCGACTACGGCGGCGCGCAAAGACAACTGATCTCTCTGGCAAAAACTCTGGACAAGAACCGCTTCAGAGTCTGCGTCCTGGCCTTCTATCCCGGACCGCTTGAGCAGGAACTGGCGGGCAGCGGAGTGCAAGTCATCTCTCTCAACAAACGCGGCCGTTGGGACATCCTCGGTTTTCTGCGGCGACTCATTCGTCAAGTGCGGCTCGCCCGTCCCGATGTAGTGCATGGGTATCTCGACATTCCGAACTTACTCGCCCTCTTTCTAAAACTGTTCGTCCGCACTCGCGTGGTTTGGGGGCTGCGCGCTTCGACGATCGAGTTGGAGCACTACGATTGGCTTCACCGTGTGGCCTCAACATTGGAGCGGTGTTTCTCGCGCTGGGCCGATCTGATCATTGTCAATTCCGCCGCCGGCTTTGAGAGGAGCGTGGCCCGCGGCTTTCCGCGCGAAAAGATGCGCATGATTCCGAACGGCTTTGATACCGAGGTGTTCAAGCCTGACCGCGAAGCAGGCGAGAAGCTGCGAGTCGAATGGGGTGTGCCGGCGCAAGCGAAGTTAGTTGGCATTGTGGCACGACTGGATCCAATGAAGGACCATCAGAATTTTTTGCAAGCAGCCGCCCTCGTCTCGTGCAGCACAGATGAGGCTCGCTCGGCCGCAGTCTCTGATGGTGTTCGCTTCGTGTGCGTGGGTGATGGACCAGCCGACTATCGCAAAGAACTAGAAATACTCGCAAACGATCTGGGTCTCGCGGATAAACTCATCTGGCAAGACGCAACCACCGATGTCTCCACCGTCTACAACGCCCTCGATGTGCTCGTCTCTTCCTCACTCGCCGAAGGCCTGCCGAACGTCGTCGGCGAGGCGATGGCCTGTGGCGTTCCCTGCGTCGTAACCGACGTGGGCGATTCTCGCTGGCTCGTTGGTGACCTTGGCAATGTCGTTCCGCCTCAGAATCCTGATGCGCTCGCCGACGGAATCCTTCGCTGTCTTGCCTCCGACTTAAGTGCAAGCAGCAGCAACTCTCGGGCGCGGATCGTCGAGAACTCTAGCCTTCAGAGATTGGCAGAGCTCACTGAAGAAGCTATAGTTTCGCTCGCTGGTTCTGGAAAGGTATAGTGGCACGGTTACGATCTCTTGCAACGCAAGATTTTCAGGTTTGATGAAACTAACCGCGCGCCGGCTAACAGTTTGACAAAGCACAGCCATCAGTTATCTTTGCTCTTCAGAATCCGGTTCGCAACTTGATGAGTTCTAATATTTCTGCCGGCGCTTGGGCCAGGGAATCCGATTCACCGTCCCGGGCCGATGACTCGATCAACATGCCCGACGCCAAGCCAGTTAGAATCCTGCACATCATCAACGATCTCTCGATCGGCGGCGCCGAGATGATGCTTTACCGGTTGCTCTCGCAAAAGAGCCGGCAGCGTTTCGCTCCGGTGGTGATCTCACTGATGGATCGCGGGTCCCTGCGAGAGCAAATCGAAGGGCTGGGAATTCCTGTGTACACCGCGCGGATGAAGCCAGGTCTGCCCACACCGTCTGGGATCTGGCGCCTGATCCGTTTGGCGCGACAAATCAAACCCGACCTGATCCAGGGCTGGCTTTATCACGGCAGTCTGGCGGCGCAGATCGCGGGCCTGGGCTTAGCCAAGAAAGTTCCCGTGCTCTGGAGCATTCATTGTTCCATCTACTCGCTCTCATTCGAAAAGAAGTTGACGGCGGTGGTGGTGCGCCTCTGTGCCCTGCTGTCCAAACTGGCGTCGGATATCATTTTCGTTTCGCGCACCAGCCGATCCCAACACGAAGCGCTGGGTTACCGCATCGAGCATAGCTGTGTCATCCCAAACGGAATCGACACGAATCTTTTCGCGCCGGACGCCGAGGCGCGAGTTTCGGTGCGCACCGAACTGGGTCTGCCCCTTAGTGCGTTGCTGATCGGCGTGATCGGTCGTTTTCACCAGATGAAAGACCACGCAAATTTCCTTAATGCAGCGGGCCAGATCACGAAACGATACCCGGACGCGCATTTTCTGCTGGCAGGTCGTGACGTTGATCCAGAGAACCGCGCACTCACCGATCTGATTCGTAAACTGGGACTGGCTGAGCGCACGCATTTGCTCGGAGAGCGGACGGACGTCGCGCGCCTGGTCGCCGCGCTCGACATCTTTTGCCTCTCTTCGTCGCACGGTGAAAGCTTTCCCATCATCGTGGGCGAAGCGATGTCTAGCGAGATACCGTGTGTGGTTACCGATGTCGGCGATGTTGCCTGGATGGTGAGCGAGACCGGACAGGTTGTGCCACCGCGCGATCCCGTGGCACTGGCGGCAGCTTGCGAAACCTTCCTGAACCTGGGACCGCAAGGTCTCGGTGCGTTGGGCCAGGCGGCGCGCATACGAGTGGTAGATTTATTTTCACTTTCATCTGTCGTTGCAAAATATGAAGAACTATACGACAGCACAATGGCCCGGACGGTGACCGTGAGCGGCGACCGCAGTGTAGAGTATCAACCACTGGGTCGAAGTTCTCCCGATGAATCTGGAGCTGGTATTCAATGAGCAAGTTTGTCTCGTTCAGCTTGGAGAAATAGTTTCTCAATCGCAGACTCGACCGTCATGATGAATCACGAGCAGCAATAGTAGGCTATAGGGCGGCGCCGCTTTGGGTTCTTTAGGTTTTTAAGGCTGGCCATCCAAAGCGGCCTCGCGCTACGACCACCCCAGCACGGCTGCCGTGCCGGGGACCCCGGGCTTGCCGCCGCGCTCCAAACTGTTTTTCAGCAGCCTGCTTAGGGGAAGAAGTCACAGTCTGAGCAAGACAGGCCGCGTTTCCAGCCCGGTCGCGCGTGAAATTGCCAAAGCATAGAGCGAAACCTGGTTCTGGTATTCCTCAAGCCTGCCTTTAACCTCAAAGTCAGTCTTGTAATCAATCACCGTCCATGGACTGTCTGGCCTTTGCTCCTGAAACGCAAGGTCAATCACGCCTTCCACCATTACTCCGTCGTCGAGTTTGAGGCCGACGGGAACTTCTCGCCGACACTGCCCACTTTTTGCCGCGGCAGCCGCGCGCTGCATTAGAGGATGGCGAAGGGCGCGTTGCACGGTCTCACCCGCAGCGGCAACTTCATCCTCCGTCGCGCCTAAGATTCGCCCCTGGACGCGCGCGACGTCTGCTATCGCATCATGGTCCGAATTGAGTGGCACGACAGAGAGAACGGCGTGAACCAGGACACCAAAGCGTTTTCCGTGCGGTCTGGAGAAATCAATCTCTATCGATTCAACTGCGACTTCACTACTGACCCGCGGCATTGCGGCGTGCGCACTCGCAGTTACAACTGTCCACTCCGGTTTGCCCGCTACCTGGCGAATACTCGCACGCTGCCTCTGCCATTCTTCATGAACTCGAATTCCCTCCTCCGATCGAACCCTGTTGTCGTCTTCTTTGAGAAACTCCGTCAATCTCGAGCGAGTGATGCCCTGACTAATGGGCCGGAGTACCGAAGGGTCCCACCAGACCACGTGATGCTCGCCCGCTCTGGGCCGGTGCGTGCCCGGACTCACGGAACCCCGTGGACGAACGGCATTCTTCAAACGCCCAACTACATTGTCGTCCCCAAACAGAGGACAGCCCGGAGGCTGCTTTGCTTGCGGCTTGAAGCTGGTGCCCTCTGGCGGATAGAGCACGGGGTTAAGTGTCGCCAACCATCCTTCGTATGGCTGGTCTCCTACTCCACATACCACCAGGAGATCTCGCGCCCGAGTGGCAGCCACATAAAGCACTCTTGCCGCCTCTTCCTTTTCGATCCGCATCTCTTCGTCAGCATTTTCCTGGACTTCGATCGGAGTGCAGCCTGCAAGCCTCATAGCACTCAATCCGGATGCTTGATCGACCCACTTGGACGGCTCGCGCGAGTCTTTCGCCGTAATGTCGACCAACACTACAACAGGAAACTCAAGCCCTTTCGCTTTATGCACCGTCATGATGCGAACGCCGTCGACTCCCTCTTCCATGATCGGTGCATCGCCGATGTCCCCGCTCTCAGCTTGGTCATCAAGCCAGTCGACAAAGGCCCGGAAAGAGATCAAACCGTTGCGCTCCGCCCGGCGCGCCATGTCCGTCAGACGCATGATGTTCGCAAGTGCTTGCTCACCAGTAGGCCAGTTGGCAAATCCGGCATGCGCGCGCGTGAGAGCCAGGAGTGTTCCAATGGTGTCGGCAATCGGACGGCGATTCCGCCGGCGATGAAGTTCCCTCAAGATCCCCAGCGCCTCAGCAACTTCGTCAGAACCGCGAGCGGTAGCGACCGGGTCGCCCAGCGATTCAGGCAAGTTTGCCGACTGCTCCTGCTCCTGCTCCCGCCTCCTGCTCCTGCCTCCTGCTCCTGCCTCCTTATCGGGTGGCTTCTTGAAAGGATGCAACGTCGAGTACTGGCTGCGATAGGCCAGCAACTGCGAATCGGTGAAGGCGAAGAGTGGTCCACGCAGCGTGGCAAAGACCGCGAGTTCATCATTGGGCCACTCAACCGCAGTGAGCGCGTTGCGGATCGCTTCCACTTCCTCCCTCGAATGGAACGAGCTGCCGCCCACGAGCAGGTGTGGTATGCGATGAGCTTCCAAAGCTTGCACATACGGCCTGGCTACGTCGGTGGAATAGTGACGCAAACGCCGAAACAAGAGACAAATGTGTCGAGGCTGAAGTGGCATTCGCTCTGGACGCCCGCGCTCAGTTACAGTCCAACCACTATCGTTCACCATCCAATCTATGAAAGCCGCTGCGTCTTTGGGTAGCGACTCATCAATCTTCCAGTCGACAACTTTTCCAAAGTCGCCGTACGGTTGGGAGACTGGAAGCGCGACTATCGCAGGTTGAGTATCGAGAGCGGTTT
>CAZVHN010000028.1:0-9450 GCA_964626895.1 uncultured Chloracidobacterium sp.
ATCGAGGCGGGCGCTCGCGCCGGAATGATTGCGGCCGACGAACAAACGTTTCGCTATCTTCAGAGAAGACCGTTTGCCCCCAGCGGTGCGGACCGGGACGATGCTCTGGCCTACTGGCAGACATTCAAGACTGATCCCGGCGCCGCCTTTGACCAGGTTGTTGAGATTGACGCTGCCGGACTCGAACCTTTCGTGACCTGGGGTACAAGTCCCGGCATGGTGGTACCCATTTCGGGAAACGTTCCCGATCCTTGCGAAGCGCGAACTGCTGCTGACCGCGGCAGCGCGGAACGCGCACTCGAGTACATGGCGCTAGCCCCGCACACCAGCATCGAGGACATCTCCATCGATCGCGTTTTCATCGGTTCCTGCACGAATGCCCGGCTTGAAGACTTGCGCGCGGCAGCACGAGTCGTAAATGGATATAGAATCAGCAGCTCCGTGAAAGCGATGGTTGTGCCCGGGTCACAGAATGTTAAGCGCGCGGCCGAGGCTGAAGGTATCGATCAGATCTTTCGCGAAGCGGGATTCGAGTGGCGGGAAGCTGGGTGCTCGATGTGCCTGGGAATGAATCCGGATATCCTGAATGCCGGCGAGCGCTGCGCTTCTACGAGCAATCGGAACTTTGAAGGGAGACAGGGCCGCGGCGGACGTACCCACCTTGTCAGCCCCATGATGGCGGCGGCGGCCGCTATTACCGGCCACTTTACCGACGTAAGGAAGTGGGAGTTTAAGTAGCGGAGGGTATCGGGTGTCGCATTTTAAGATTTCCAATTGCCGATTGCCGATTGCCAATTATTTCTTTTGCAGCGCACTTACATGCAAGGAATGACGCAGGACTAATCAGAAGAAATTGGCAATCGGCAATTGGAAATCGACAGCATAAACCAGGCATCCAGCACCAAAGATTTGTCTATGATTCCTTTTTGCAACCACACCGGTCGCGTCGCGTTGCTTGATCGAGCAAACGTAGACACTGACCAGATAATTCCGAAACAGTTCCTGAAGCGCATCGAGCGGACAGGCTTCGGTGAGTTTCTCTTTCATGACTGGCGCTACCTGCCGGACGGTGGACCCAACTCTTCTTTCTCTCTGAATCATCCTCGCTATCGCGGCGCCTCAATCCTTGTTACCGGCAAGAATTTTGGTTGTGGTTCTTCACGCGAACACGCGCCCTGGGCACTCGCTGACTTCGGCTTCCGTACGATCATCGCGCCTTCTTTTGCTGATATCTTTGTGAACAACTGCCTCAAGAACGGCTTGCTGCCGGTCGTGTTATCGGAGACGCAAGTGGCAGAACTCGGAAAACGCTCGCGGGAGAGTGAGGACTATCAAGTCACGGTAAATCTAGAAGAGTGCACCGTGACTGACTCGCAAGGTTTCTCGTCTGTCTTTTCCATAGAAGAATTCCAGCGACAGTGCCTGTTGGAAGGCCTCGACGACATTGGGCTTACTCTCCAACACGAAGCGGAAATCTCGGCTTACGAGAGCAAACGCCCCGCCTGGATTCGATAGTGTCTTAGTTTGAATTAAGCACTACCCTGGATTCGATCTCCTCCCCAAAAACTTCTATTGAACAAAGCCAGCTGGCTCGTCGTACTTTCGCGCGGAGGGTATTTCTAAAATGCGCGATCCATTTACAGCCGGACTCTTAAGTTTTTTTGTTCCCGGAGTTGGACAACTCTATAACGGTCGAATCCTCGCGGGCATACTCTGGTTAATCATCACACCAGGTTTCTGGATCGGCACGGGGGGGACCCTGGGCTGGATCTGTCACATTATCGCTGCGTACACGGCTTACTCTTACGCCAAGGATCAACCGGTACGGGCCTGATAGTGAACCATGCGACGCTTCACTTCGGTCGCGCAGGATGTTTCTGTGGAGGGGACGCGCGTGGAATATCACCATCGTCGATCACGAGCTGACTGTTTTGTGATTCAATCTTCGGTGGGCCACGACGGAGTGCCGGGGGCAGCTTGGGTGTTGGAATCTTGACGGTCGCAATCTCTTCGGTGCGTCGCAGGATTGCACCGCCACGGCCGGCGACCCAGATGTTAGAGCCACCTCGGTAAGCGACTGAGAAAAGCGGCGTGCTGGTAATCGTTGGTTGCATCTCCCACGTTTGACCCGCATCTTTACTGTGCAGGATTCGGCCCTGGTCTCCGGTCACCACAACGTCGTCCCGCCCCACAACTCCAACGGCAAAAAGGTTTGTGGTCAGGCCGCTCTCAACATCCTTCCAGTTGACGCCACCATCATCAGTGCGGAGAATGACTCCCCGGGCGCCAACCGCGTATCCTCGCTGAGCGTCGGCAAAGGTAACAGCGTAAAGCCACTCTTTTAAGTTCCGGTCAACACGTTTCCAAGTCTCGCCACCGTCTTCGGTGCGTAGAATTGTTCCGCTTGACCCGACGGCAATGCCACGCTCTTCATTAGTAAAGCGCACATCTTCAAGCCAGCTAAAAGTATCGGCGCGCTGGGCTTGCCAGGTCTCTCCGCCGTCCTTTGTGTGTAGAATTGCTCCCCGCGCTCCCACAATCCATCCTTGCTGGGGCGACACGAAGTCGATACCGAACAGATCTTCGCGAACTTCCACCGCAACCTGCGACCAGGTAACGCCGCCATTCACAGACCTGAGGATGGTTCCTTTGTCTCCCACTATCCATCCCTGCTTCTGGTCGATGTACTCGATTGCGTTTAATCGCGCGGTGGTAGCTGATGGTCGCACGGTCCAGTTCTTCCCCCCCGAGCTGGTAAAAAGAATCCTGCCACGTGAGCCCACAGCCAGTCCGCGAGAGCCATCAAGAAAGACGATGTGTGCCAGGTCGTCACGCCCGCCTTCGGTGAGACGCCGCCATGAGAGGCCGCCGTCGTCGGTGCGGACCACGAGCCCATCAGCACCTGCGGCCCATCCTAACGATTCATCCGCGAAATAGACGGTGGCCAGCTTGGGACTTGTGCGCACATTGACGGGCAGCCAAATCGTTCCGCCGTCGCCGGTGGTCAGGACCACGCCATTATTGCCCGCAGCCCATCCCAATTTGTCGTCGGCAAAAAAGACGCAAAGAAGATCTGTGGTAATCAACGAACTTGTTGACCGCCAGGTGGTGCCCCGATCATCCGTTTCAAGAATCGTTCCTCCGTAACCGACAATCACAGCTCGCGTGGGAGAGCTAAAGGCGACACCAGTCAACGTTGAACCGCTAATGCCGGTATGCGGTTTCCACTCGGCACCACCGTTGTTGGTGACAAGAATCGTGCCCCTTGAACCAACGGCAATCCCGGTCCTGGTATCAACAAACGAGACACAGAAGAGGTGGGCAGTCGTGTGAGCATTTTGTCTCTTCCAGGTAATACCGCCGTCACTGGTTGAAATGATCGCGCCAAAGCTACCGACCGCCCATCCGCGCAGAGGATCATCTTTAGCGAAGGCCACAAAAAAAAGGTGGTCTGTAACGCCCGTGAGTCTGTGGATCCATTTCCGACCGCCGTTGGTGGTGGTCAAAACTATGCCGCGCGCTCCTGAAATCACTGCCCGCGATCTGTCCCTGACGTAGAGGCCGTAGAGCGTCGTTTTGGCGGGCGATTCCTGCGATTCCCATTCAAAGCCGCCATTCCGGGTGCGCAGAATTACACCATCGGCTCCGACTGACCAGCCATTGGTTTTGTCCTTCGCGAATCTGATGGCATTAATTGAATTGCCCTGAGGCAGCGGATTCTGCCACTCCCAACCGCGCTCGTTGTATTGGGCCAGTGACCGAATGGGGCAGAAAAGCAGCAACGCGAGTAGCAGAGAGACCAGTCCGTAGCGCGATAAGGGCAACCTTGAGCGACTATTGAGGAATGATGGGGCCAAAGACACGATCTTCCGTTCTACTATTGAAACTGCCCGTTGGGGATTACTTGCGGTTACCGGAAGGGGGATTATAGAGACGAAGCCGCGCGAAAGCTAATCCTCGCAGATCGTCGTACCGGGTTCATTTTGAGTCCGAAGTTCTGAGTCCAACCTTAGGTTGCGGCTTGGCAGTGCGGACAAGCTAAAGCTTGAACTCTAAACTGAGCCAGGAATGCGCGGAAAGCTATTTGATCACCGGGGCGTGAAGACGACGATCAATTCTCCAGTGGCCTGAACCGAATCTGAGTTTGGCGATCGTAAGCCCATGCGACTTGCCGCAGGCGCGCCAACGTCCTTTGAAATGCCTATGGCCCTGATTAGCATTCCCTTTTACGAAAACCGCAACCGCGCTTTCTTCCATTCTCGAATTCTCCATCTCAGAACAGTTTGGCAACGGGCTAGGGACTGGGTCAGTCTCCTTTTCGACATAACTAACGCTGAGAAAGAGTGTGCTGCCTAAGTCTGGACTGGGCAACGCCTGCTCCAGTGGCTCTGGTACTACGATTTCGTTACCCTGGCAATCGATAGCAAGTCCCGGAGAAATGACTACATCTTTGCCGCTCCTGGAGACTTCGAGTCCAAAGACTACTCCGAAGCCATGTAGATATCGGTTGTGCCGTTTCAGTTTCTCGCGAAAGTATTCTTGTTCAAGCTCGAGGTCTACGGCCGTCAAGAGTTTTCCCGAGAAGAAGCGGTTCCTTTTTAGGTTGCGCAGCGTGGCGATCATGTCAGTAGTGAGGTGGCATCAGTCGCTGAAATCTCAACGGTCCCAACCTTCTCTTCCGCATCGCGCAAAACATCTTCGTCAACTCGCCCAAGGGTAGCGATACGTCTCGCCGCGCGATCGACAGCTTCCTGAATGAGGTGCCCGGCGTGGCCTCGAGTCCATTCCCACTCGACCTGGTGTCGACTCGCAGCCTTATCGAGACGCTGCCACCAATCGTGGTTAGCTTTGCGACGAAAGCGTCCACTCATTGTCTCAACGACGTAGCGCGAGTCAGTAAACAGATGAACGTGGCACGGCTCGCGCAAGGCTTCCAGACCCACTGCTGCAGCGGCAATCTCGGCTTGCTGGTTTGTGGCATTGCCAAGATACGTGCCGACTGAGCGCCAGATGCCTCGAAAGCCAAGCAAAGCTACGGCTGCCGCCCGCGTTTCAGCTCGACCGTTACCAAGACTTGAGCCATCGCAAAAGATGGTCACGTCTTTTGGGGGCTGAATCGTGCGCGGCTGTTTTTCGTTTTTTGACGACTTCAGAGTCATTCAAGTTAGCAGGCTGCCCGGATAGTTAACCAGATTATGAGTTAGCCTATCACGGCACCTCCCAAAAATGCAGCTCGCGTCAAAACTGGGTAGGGGTTAGTTTGAGTCTGAGATCAGACTCAATGCGTCTTCGAATCCTGAAGGGATTCAAGTCAATAGCCGTGGGCGAGCGTTTGCGACGCCCACGGAGGATCGGAGAAAAAGATTCCTGACCCTGAAAGGGTCAAACACCTCCCAAGCGTGTGACCCCTTCAGGGTCAGAAATTATTCTTTCGCTAACCGTGGGCGTCGCGCAACGCTCGCCCACGGCTATTAACTTAACATCCCTCCGGGATGATAGCGGGAACCCCAACCTAACCCGCGACCCAAAACTGGTGTTGATGTTGGCCGCCGCCAGCCTGGTCGCGCCTGCCGCTCCCAATAAGATAGAATCCGGCTTCGGAGGATTCTAAGGCTTGAGTGAAAATATGGGTCAAACCGCGGCCAGGCTGCTGCGACTTGTCATTCGTGGCGGTCGCAAGCTTGTCCGGGATCCGAGTGAATCTTCCTTAATCCTCAGAATGGCGGCATGGGTTTCGATTCTTTCACTGTTGGTGAAATTCCAGCCACTGCCTCGTGCTTTGCAAATGGTTTCCGTAAGACCCCCAAGAGATTCTCATGACCCATCGATTGAAACAGAGAGAAGGCTTGCTCGCGCGATCGATCTTTTGCTGGGAACAGACCTGCTGATTTTCAAACCCATCTGTTGGAAGAGAGCTGCGATTCTGCATCGATACCTGGCGCTCCACGGAATCGCAACTCGGATTGTGTTTGGCATACGCAAGGCGACTGACGGTGCAGTTGACGGCCATGCCTGGCTGGAGATTGCCGGGAAACCGATATTGGAAACTACGGTCCCAAACTATAAAGTCACTTACTCTTTTCCGTCACACGACGTCTGCAATTTCGAGCTCTCCTCTCTAACCAACCGAGTTGAGCGTTAGAATAGGGTTTGATGCTCCGGGAAAAACCATCAGGCTCGGTTCACGGCCGCATTCTCACACGATATAGAATAAATTCCTTAAAGGGTTCACCCGCGTCACGCTCATACCACTTATCCAGATTGGTGAAATCAATGTTCTCTTTCGATGATGTCAGGATGTAAGTGAGCGGATATCGATCGACACGCGCCCTATCCAGCGTCGAGGTGAATTCAGCATACCGCTGCAGCGCGCTTTTGATCTCGGGAGCCGTAGTGGGTATCCAGGTAGAGCGGAGGTTCGGATTGAGCCTGCCCCGGCTGATGAGCGAAGCAATATAGAACCTTCTTGCCCTGTCCAACTGCTCAAACTCCATCGGATCAACGCCGTCCAGAGACACACCAGTAAGGTAAAGATAAAACGAAAGCCTCTCACGGTCTTCTTCTGTGTTGGTGCCTGGGAATTGATACATGTGAGGCGACCACAGAACGGGTTGGGGAGCCACCATGGGGAGGGCATCCGCAATTGTTGCGTCCGTGCATAAAACCAATGAGCTCGTATCCAGGCTTTGTCCCTGCGCACTCCGACCCATCATCGCCAGTTGTCGCATCGCCGGAAGCGCCGAGTCACGTAGCGAATTGCCGGCCGAATGGCGCCGGCCTGCCAGCAATGACTGGTAACCTCCGGAGCCCAGCGCCAGGAAGGCGAGCACATAGATTGCACTACGTAAAAACTTTTGCCCGCGCGCGCTTAGAGTTCTAGAGACAAGCACAAGGGTGATGAACAAGGCGGCAATTGCAACGTAGTTAACGACGAGAATTCCGTAGTGGAAGGTCTGGAGCGAACGCCCGTGTATCACCTGCTGATTGAACACGACAAACGGTGTGAGTGCCAGAGCGGCGGTGAAAATTAACACCTCATTTGTCACCCCATGATTTTTGCGCCTCACGACGTAAACGAGACCGAGAAGGGCGAAAAATCCCACCCACTCAGTCAATCGAAATAAGTCTGGCAAGCGCGTCAACTCGAGCGCCACGGCTTTGTCGGTCGAGGGGACGCGATGTGAGATCAAGATGAAATAGGGCGAAAGCGACACCGCAACCAGCACGACCACCGCGCCCAAGGTACTAAGCGAGCTAAATTTCCCTTCTTTCGTCGCCAGCAGCCATATGATTGAAAAGCAACAGAACCACGCCAGCGCAGCCGTCCAAAGGTAAAAATAGGAATATACAAGCACGGTGAAGCTCAAACCTGCCAAGCCTATCCAAACCGACCTTCTTCGCCAGTCTTTGAGCTGAACCGCGCGAAAAACTGTGCCGCAGAATATGAACAAGAACGGGAACGCGGCTGAAGGGACGTAGCGGCGAAGAAATCCGAGGTAGTTGTACGAGCTTTCCCCGCTCCACAAGTAAGAGGCGACGAGATGAAGGGATCCCAGCGTCAGCACTATTAGGGCCCCCCCGGCTGCTTCCCGCTGGTCGTGCACGACATGCTGAAGCATCCAGCAAAGGGCCAGCGCGGAAGTTACAGCGGCGATGAGCGTTAAGGCGAAGAACGCCTGACCGCTCGAAGCACCGGTCCCACGGGCGGCCATCGCCAACACTGTCGGTGGCAAAAACTGAATTGAGAAATAGGATTCTGGCTGCGGTCTTTCGGGGGCGTCATCGCGCCCCGTGTAAGGATCGTTACGACGCGGCCTCCCATCGATCAGGGCGTTGAGGTAGGCAGCGTAAGCCACTTCGTCGCCGTGAGTCAGTGGGAAGGCGCCGTTCCACTCGGCGCCTCGCTTGTACAGAAAATACAGATGAGGGCCGAGCGCTAAAAGTAGTATCGCCAGGACTACGACTGCGCCATACCGCTGGCCGACAAGAAGGCGCAATAGTCGCGGATGTTTCATCAGAAGATATCTGAAGTCTTTGGCGAGCGGCGCTTAGTAGTCCAAGACGAACCTCAGTGGAAACCTTAGGACAGCACCGTCTTACAGAACCGGGAGCGGACCGGGTCCCCAAGCGGGCAGCCCGCTTGGGGTGGTGGTAGCGACCGCACTCAACTGGCCCAGCGATCCGGTCAAATCCATTAGTCAGACGCTAAATACCTTTCCGCACTTCCGATCACTGCGGAACACGCTTATCAATTCGTTCCGTGAGTAGTGGGTCCCTTGAATGCGGTTGCTACCGCTCCCGGTTCTGTAGTCGTGGTCCGATCTGTTAGCTCCGGGCTCCGGCCACCATTCTTGAAGCACTGCGTGCCTCGGCCCCGGCCCCGTCCATACTCTCCTCGATCAGCCGGCACATCTCGCTGAAGCGCACACCCCAATCGCCCAGCTCAGCTACACGACGCCGGCGCAACCGCGTTTCCTCATCGCGAGGCATCGCGAGCGCCTGCGCGATGGCCTTCAGGAAGCTCTCGGGCTCGGCTGCGGTGGTTATTAAGATCCGGTGTTTGTTGTTGAAGTCGCACACGGGCGGCAGCGCCGTCGAAACCACCGGCTTACCCACGGCCAGATACTCGTTGATCTTCGTCGGTACTACCGTCGCCGTGTAGGTACTGTTGACATAAGGAACGATGCAGACGTCGAACTTCCTCACGTAGTCCACAAGTTCGGTGTGCGGCCGCTCGCCAGTCAGGTGAACGTTTGGCAAACCATCGAGGTCACCGAGCGCAGCCTGCAAAGCACCAACGCAGACCCAGGACCAATTGGGTCGCCTGAGCGCCATCTTCCTGATCAGACCGAAATCCACGTGCCGGTGCATTCCGCCCATATAGCCAATCACGGGTTTCGGGAGCTGCCCGATAAAAGCTGACGCGCCGGAGTCGCGCGGCATTTTCCCATGGCCGTTGGACCGCGCTGATCCACTACCCGGGCTGTAATCGTAGGGAAAGGCGTCGAGATTAACGCCGAACGGAAAGACGTGCGCGTTTGGGTTTAGTGGCTCGAACTTTCTGGCCAGCTCCATGCAGTTTGTGAAAACGACATCGCTATTGGCGACGATCTCGTTCTCGCTCTCCTCCAGTTGCTCGACGTGTGGAGTCAGTTGCGTGAAGTCGGCGACACAGTAGTAAACCAATCCGCGACTTCCGCGCCGCCGCTGGATGCGAATAAGCTCGGCGGTCGTGTCGTTCGGCAGATAGGTCCACACCAGCGGGTCGCGCATGCCGAGCTTTGCTGCGGTGCGCAACAAGAGTGGAAGAAAGAGTCGGCGGTTCGCCTCGCGACGCCAGCGGGGTCCGAAGGGAGGCAGCACGACAGGCGAGCAGACGTGGATGTTGGGCGCGACTTCCCGCACGCCCTGAGACCGGAGAGCCCCAGCCCACCGCTTGAGCCGCAGCGC
>CAZVHN010000029.1:0-1792 GCA_964626895.1 uncultured Chloracidobacterium sp.
CGCTGAAGCAGATCGAATTCGTTGCTGAATTCAATATGAAAACGGCCTTTGGGTGTTACATCGGCGTCATCGGTGACAAAAGGCTGCTGGGCTTGAACAGCCGCAGAAACTAAGAAGAAAAGCACCGTTGCGCATATCAGTCCCCGGACTGCGCGAGACACCCGTGCCGGTTGGGCCAGTCGAGCTCGCGAAATCTTTGCTTTATTCTTAGTCATCCAGGAGGCTCGACGCCGGTACGATTAGACTAAGTTTCTGTTACGCTCGGCAGGCGCCCGCTGGTTCTATTTGGGACGTACCGAGCCACTGATCTTCTTCCGCGTAGTTTCGCCTGTTCGCAGCACTGGTATACCCTCGTCAACGCTCGCATGCGGGCGGGGAATGACATGAGTAGCGACAACCTCCCCCACACGGCTGGCAGCGGCCGCACCGGCATCAACCGCGCTCTTTACCGCCGCTACTTCCCCGCGAACGATTGCCGTAACCAGACCTGCGTCTATTTTTTCGTAGCCGACCAGTTTGACGTTAGCAGCTTTAACCATTGTATCAGCCGCCTCGATCATCGCTACCAGACCTCTGCATTCAACCATGCCTAGCGCTTCTTCCATCGTTTCAGTTCCTTAATGAGTGAATTGGCGCGGGAATTCGCCCACCGCGCTGGATAAAACCTGCTGAAGAGAAAAGACTGGCTGCCATTATCGGTGCGCGGCCCAGAAGGCCGCCGTACTCGACCATTTCGCCCACCTCACGGCCCGGCACGGGAATAATGCGCACGGCTGTAGTCTTGTTGTTCATTACCCCGATGGCCATCTCATCAGCAATGATTGCGGCGATCGTTTCTGCTGAAGTAGACCCGGGCACCGCCACCATGTCGATACCCACCGAACAGACGCTGGTCCACGCCTCGAGTTTGTCCAGTGAGAGGGCGCCGATTTGCACAGCTTCGATCATTCCCGCATCTTCCGACACCGGAATGAACGCGCCACTCATGCCACCGACCGATCCACTGGCCATCGCACCGCCTTTTTTCACGGCGTCGGTAAGAAGCGCCAGTGCAGCTGTGGTTCCGTGAGCGCCGGCGCGCTCGAAGCCCATCGCTTCGATAATGTTGGCCACTGAATCCCCGGGCACAGGCGTGGGCGCGAGTGATAAATCGATGATCCCGAACGGCAGACCCAACCTGCGCGCGGCTTCTCGACCCACCAGTTCTCCGGCGCGCGAGAGCTTGAATGAGAGCTTCTTGATAATTTCAGCTAACTCCTGCAGTGGCAAATCCGCCGGCGCGTGTCTAACCGCATAATTCACCACGCCCGGACCCGAGACCCCCACGTTAATAACCGCTTCAGGCTCGCCGACACCGTGAAAGGCGCCAGCCATAAACGGGTTGTCTTCGACGGCGTTAGCGAAACAAACGAACTTGGCGCAGGCAATTCCTCCTCGTTCGCGCGTGCGCTCGGCAGCGTCCTTGATTATGTTCCCGACCTGCCGGACCGCGTCCATGTTGATGCCCGCCCGGGTGGTCGCGACATTTACTGACGAGCACAAACGTTCGGTACTGGCTAAAGCCTCGGGAATGGAATTTAGGAATTCAGTCTCCGAGTGGGTGGCACCCTTGTGCACCAAAGCAGAGTAGCCACCGATGAAATCAACACCTACGGCCGCAGCGGCTTCGTCGATTGCGCGTGCCAGTTGCACCGGACTGCCGGTGGAGGCTTCCGAAATCATCGAAACAGGCGTGACCGCGATCCTTTTGTTCGCGACCCGAATTCCAATCTCGTCGCCGATTTCGTCGACC
>CAZVHN010000030.1:0-2202 GCA_964626895.1 uncultured Chloracidobacterium sp.
AGATGACGCGGCCTCGTATCGTCACTGAAGCTGGTTGGACAAGGGGCCTGGGCTGGGACATCAACACGAGTTTCTCAACCAATCGCGGCGATCTCTTTCCGCTCGGCTCATTCGGACATACGGGCTTCACCGGTACATCTATTTGGATCGACCCGGCCACGGACATGTTTGTCATCTTTCTTAGTAATCGCGTGCATCCCGATGGCAAGGGAGATGTCGCCTCGCTGCGGGGGCGCGTTTCGTCAATTGCGGCCGGAGCCGTCACCGATCTCGCGGTTGCCGAACAAGCCCGGCGTCAGCTATCGCGCTATTACGAGAACGTGAATAGAGACCTCATGCGCTTCACCGCATCGCGGGATCAGAGGGCGACACTGTCCGGGGAATCTGAAAATCCTGCCGCCGACGCAAAAGTCCTTACTGGCATTGATGTCCTCGAGCGGGATGGTTTTAAACAACTGGCCGGCAAGAAGATTGGTCTGGTTACAAATCACACTGGGAAGAACCGCGACGGACGACAGACTATTGACGTGCTGAACAAAGCTCCCGGCGTCGAGTTGGTGGCACTCTTTTCGCCCGAGCACGGTATCCGCGGCAGCGCTGACGAAAAGGTTTCCGACTCGAGAGATGAGCAGACTGGACTTCCCATTTATTCGCTTTACGGCGAGACGCGCCGGCCAAAGCCGAAACAGTTGAAAGGTCTCGACGCCCTCGTCTTTGACATTCAGGATATCGGCACGCGTTTTTACACTTATATTTCGACTCTCGGTTACGTAATGGAAGAAGCCGCCAAGGCAGGTCTGCCGGTCTTTGTTCTTGACCGCCCAAATCCGATTGGCGGACTAGTAGTCGAAGGGCCAATCGCGGATGCTGACAAGCTTTCCTTTACCGCCTATCACCCACTTCCGGTGCGACACGGAATGACGATTGGAGAGCTGGCCCAGCTTTTCAATCAAGATCGGAAGATCAATTGCGATCTGCGAGTGATCAAGATGGAGGGCTGGCAGCGGGCGATGTGGTTTGACGCAACGAACCTCACGTGGGTCAACCCGTCGCCGAATATGCGCAGCCTGACGGAGGCGACGCTCTATCCCGGCGTTGGTCTTTTGGAGACGACGAACGTCTCGGTTGGTAAGGGAACAGATACGCCTTTTGAACTTATCGGCGCGCCCTGGATTGTCGGGCAACAACTTGCGGCAGCCTTGAATCAACGCCGTCTGCCCGGAGTGAGATTCGTTCCGGTGCGTTTCAAGCCGACGGCTTCAGTATTCAAGGGCGAGGAATGTGAGGGCATTAATCTCATTGTTACCGACCGCGCGACGTTTCGTCCCGTACCAACCGGAATTGAGATCGCAGTCGCATTGGGACGTCTTTATCCTGAGCAATGGAAAGTGGAGGGGTACGGACGACTCCTGGTAAACGCCGCTACACTGGAGCGCGTGAAGCGCGGCGATGCGCCGGAGGAAATTGTCCAATCGTGGACGGAGCACCTGGCTCAGTTTCGTATTATTCGCGCCCGCGCTTTGCTTTATTAGTACGTCTCAAGAGTTAATCCTCAGGCAGCAACATGGAATTGCGGGCTTCACTCCGTAGGAGCGAGATGTTTATAGACCGGAACCGCCGAATCTCATCAGCCCCGTTCGGAGGAGCGGAACGCATCTGAATATGGACTCTTCAAGCTAGACTCCGCTCCTCCGAACGGGGCAGCGTGGGTTGGAGTTCCGGTACTATAAACATCTCACGCCCTAACGGGGTGAAAACCTTCAGGAGAATTCGACGGGCCTAATCAACTAGCACCGCTGGCATCCATTTGTGTACCGAATTGATCAAATAACATCTTTGTCCTGTTTTAAGTTCGTCCGTGAGAATTACTCGCTCGCGAATCTTACTGGCGGCAAGAAGCTGATCGCGAAAGGTGCCGGCCAACAATCCTGAATTTTGTGGAGGCGTGAACAGCTCGCCATCAATGGGTAGCACAATGTTGGCTACACTCGACTCCGTGACCTCGCCTCGCTCATTCCATAAAATCACGTCATCACAATCGGGTCGTTGCGCGACTGCTCGGTCGTAGACTTGGCGATTCGTAGTTTTGTGAAAGAGAAACTTATCGTTTGCGTCCACCGGCTGCGCGGCCAGCGCTACGCGCAGCGGTACGCCCCGGGCGCTGCGGAGCTGACCGGCGTCGATCTCAATCTCTCCATCCTT
>CAZVHN010000031.1:0-2722 GCA_964626895.1 uncultured Chloracidobacterium sp.
CTCTTTCTGCTTGTTTTTTGAGTCCCGATAAAGGCGGGCCAAAAGATGGAGAATAATAGCTTCCCAACGCCGGTCCCCTACTGCTTGCCAGCTTCGCAGCGTCCGTTGTGGCAAGTCGGCGGGCGCTTGCTCTTTGCAGTCCACGAAGCATATGTTGGTGAGCGCGTTGGCCTCGCCCTGGAGGTCGCCCGCTGCGCGCCAAACTTCGAATGCCTCCTTGAAGGAATCAACGGCCTTCTTTTTATCAAAACGACTTTCGTTAGCGTAAACGATACCGATGCTGTTGAGGGTGTGAGCTTCTCCGCTCGCATCTCCCAACGCCCGCCAACTTGCGAGCGCTACGTAATACTTCCTCAGGGCGAGGCGCAGGGCTGTTAAGTCCCGAGTATGCGACCGAAGCTCTTCCCCTTCGGCAAAGGCTTTCAGTGCAATCTGACGCTGCCGGTCCTGCTCGGTACCGGGTCGCAGTTCTTCAATCGTCAGCTCATAGCTTCCGGGTGGGGTTTCGTTGAGCGCCCGCACTTCCAACTGATATATTCCGCCTCCTCCGGCCACATATGAAAGTGTCTCAGTTTTCAAAGCCGACGAGAGAGAAAGTGGACGCTCTGGCCTGTCGTGGTTAGCGCCACAAGCAATCAGCTTCTTCCCGCTGGGCCCCAGGAGCGTCACTACAACGTTAACCCCGCGACGCTCTTTCACGACAGCGCGCAGAAATTGGCCAGCCTTGATGGTGACTTGGTATGTGTGAACTTCCCCAACACCGATCTCGCGCGCGACAGTCTCTCCGAGCTTGAGGTAGTGCCGCTGCTGCGCCGGCTGCGAATCGGTCACTTGAGCATCAGCGGTAAAGCCCGGACAAAACACCGCCAGCCCCGCGCATAAAAGCAGCGCGGAGATCACTAGCGAGCTGGCGCATCGGCCTCTATGACCAAATGCAATACGAGAGGGACAACAACCCATACCACCTCCGTCATCGGAGCGAATATAACTTAGTTCCGCGGAAGGTTGATACTGCGGTTAGCAGAAAAGCATCACCGAAGGGGTCCGCCTTGACAATCTATTTTTGGGGACTCCAAGTCTGACGACGGATCAAGGAGGAGGTTATGGCGCAAGAATTGATGCTGAATTGCTACAAGAGGTTGAACGATTTGAGACTCACGGAACAGGAACGAGAGATTCCAGTCATAATTACCCTTAACGACTGGGCCGGACGCGTGGAACTGGAAGAGAAAGGTCTGCGGGGTCGCGCGTGCTTTCGAGAACATATCTGCGGTATCGGGCACGCTTACACCAGCGAAGTGAAGGATGTTGCTCAACTGGAGCAGGTCGAAAGCATCGAATTTGATGGTGAAAGAGCTATTTCAAGTAACGCCTGAAACCCCTCACGAACTCGTTGAGTAATGATGCTCCCGTATCCGGCCATGTTGGCTGCGAGCTAGTCTCTTGTACGCGCTACGATCGCGCCGTGTTGCTGGTACCACTCCGCCAACCCTGTTCGAAGGTCGCGGGGAATACGTGCGTGCGGCGCTAACACCTTTAAAGAAGGACGCATGTGAGATCGCGGAACGAATATTATCTGGGCTACGAAGTCGCCGGCGGCGACGTGAACGGGGTAACCAACATGGGATTGACCGAATACCAAATTGACCTGGTTGGCGTACCAGTCGGTTTCGACCAGGCCGGATAGCATATTTAGCCCCCTTGAAGAACGGTTTATGACCGGTAAGAACAGCGCATCCACTTCGGTTGGCGTGCGCCAGATGTAGGGTAGATGTAACTTGAAGAGATCCTGCTGATCCTCACGATCGAAGAAGCTGATCCCCGGTTGCCGGGGAGCTGACCAGCCGTCCTTCCGATCATCCAACACGTCCAACGTGAAAGCATTCTTAGCGAAGCAACAAGTCGGGTCATCCTTCACATAAAAAACAGGGTCGTCTGGCCCACCGCCTGGCTGGCGAGGGCGTGCTAACGGTGACCTGAAGGCATGCCCCTCCCGCGGGACACCGTCCGGGGCGCAGACCCCGAAGGAGATGGGCGACTTGATCAGAAATCCAAGGGCCGTCGCCGCTGTGAAAGGCAAACAATGCTCTTGCACTCCGTAGCCTGGCGGTACGTGTGATCGCGTTGCCGCCGTTGCAGCCACTGGTAGAGCCACCCTGGAAACGAGCGGAAAGATTTGTACTTCTAGCATAGTTGTTCTACGAACTGCTGGCTGCTTTCAATGTTTATGACAACGAAGGTCAAAACATTTCAATTCCGTGGTCGGATTCCACATGCAACCGGACTACTGAAAACAGAATGGTGGCCAGGGGTCGAAGCGGCGGACGACTTCGTTGAAATCGGCGCGCCCGCCGCTTCGTGAGGCATGACAAGCGGGGTGAGTTGTTCAGTTAGGGCAATCGGGTCCGTAGCTGGTGTTAGCAAGCACGAGCCTCTTCGAGAGGGTTTGCCCAAAACTTTGTTCTTAAATAGTTATGATTTTTGGGCCCAAGACATTTCACGAAGATGGTCAGGTTATTTCAACGTGAAATTAGAAATGGGCGGGCGTTACTTTGGTTTTGAGGACCAACCAATACTTTGGGAAGGACGGCTGGCAGGTCAGAGTAGAGAGTGGTGGCGCCAAGTCTCAGGGCGTTGAGATAGTCGAGAGGAGTCCCCCTTGCGGTGTGTTTTTAGTTGACGACTCTGAAAGGATATCGACCCACTGGTTCAGTGGCCCCAG
>CAZVHN010000032.1:0-9226 GCA_964626895.1 uncultured Chloracidobacterium sp.
CGACATTCACGAACCTTTACGGTAGTCACGACATTCACGGTATTCACGACATTCACGGTTTCTCAGATGGCCGATAACGATCAACAGCCGGGTTCCGGCGAAGGCGACACCTCGTCACGCCGTCACGTCGTCACGCCGTCACGCGATCCCGATGACGATGATGAAATCAGTCTCCTGGATCTTCTCGTCGTAATCGCCGAAAACATTCGCTTGCTTGTGATCGGCCCACTTCTGGCGGGGCTCTTCGCGCTGGGTTATGCGTTCTCGATTACGCCGACTTTCAGCGCTAGAACCTCTTTCCTTCCACCCCAGCAACAGCAAGGTGCCGCCTCCGCCTCGCTCGCACAGCTCGGTGCACTGGCAGGGGTGGCCGCTTCGGCCGCGGGACTCAGAAATCCGGCCGACCAGTATGTCGCGCTGCTGAAGAGCGCCACGGTGGGGGATCGCCTGATTGACCGTTTCAAGCTCATGGAGCTTTACAAAACCGCGTTTCGTCAGGATGTTCGCAAAGCGCTCGGTAGCAAGACAAAGATTTCAGCAGGCAAGGATGGGTTGATCTCGGTGGAGGTGGACGACGAATCCCCACAGCGCGCGGCAGACATTGCCAACGCTTATGTGAGCGAGCTTGAAGCGTTAATAGGGCGTCTCGCTTTGACAGAAGCTCAACAACGCCGCGCCTTTTTTGAGAAGCAACTCGAACGGACCAAGGCCAGGCTGACTGCGGCGGAGTTGGCGCTGGGCGCGATCGGCGTGAGCGCCAGCGCGATCAAAGCCAATCCCGTGACAGCCGTGGAGGCGGTGGCGCGGTTGCAGGCCCAGGTGACGGCTCAGGAAGTCAGGCTGGCCGCGATGCGCAGCTACCTGACCGAGTCGGCACCGCAGTTCCAGCAGGCGCAGACAGAGTTGCAGGCCCTGCGCTCGCAACTAAGGAAAAGCGGGGCCGGCGAACCGGCGGCGTCATCCGCTGGAGGCTACATAGAAAAATATCGCGACTTCAAGTACCAGGAAACGCTTTTCGAGTTGTTTGTGCGCCAGCTCGAATTGGCCAAGGTAGACGAAGCGAGAGAGGGCGCGGTAATACAAGTTGTGGACGTGGCCTTGCCTCCGGAGCGCAAATCCAAGCCCGGCAAGGCGCAGATTGCAATGCTGACGACGCTGGCTGCCGGGGTGATATTGCTGATCTTCGTTTTTGTGCGAAAGGCGATCGAAAACATCGCAACCCGCCCGGACGAAGCCGGGAAGCTCGCCGCTATTCGTGCCGGATTCTTGCGACTGTTCATGTTGAAGCGGGAGCGACGATAACGCGACAGGCAGTTATCGGTGGTGCGTCTGTTGTTTCTGATTCCCGGCTGTCTTACTGACCCAACCGGTAAATAGTGCGCATCGTTTTTCCCCCTCTCCCTCCGGGAGAGCGGGAGCGACGATAACGCGACAGGCAGTTATCGGTGGTGCGTCCGTTGTTTCTGATTCCCAGGCTGTCTTACTGACCCAACCGGTAAATAGTGCGCATCGTTTTTCCCCCTCTCCCTCCGGGAGAGGGTTGGGGTGAGGGAATAAAACCGGCAAAAGCCCCTCATCCTGTCCTTCTCCCGGAGGGAGAAGGGACTCAACAGGTGTCGCAGTGCGCACTATTTGGCGTTCTCCTCAGTAAGACTGATTCTGTAGTGTCGATCAAATGAACCTGGAAAACAAGAAAATCGCGGTGATCGGCTTGGGTTATGTCGGCCTGCCGTTGGCGGTTGAGTTTGGCAAGAAGCGACCGGTGATCGGATTCGACATCAAACCCGCTCGCATCGAAGAACTCCGGGCAGGACGCGACCGTACGCTGGAAGTCGATCCGGAAGACTTCGCCGCAACACGAAACCTCACGTTCACCTCTCGCGAAGAAGATCTGCGCCAGTGCGGGATTTTCATCGTTACGGTTCCCACCCCCATCGACAACGCCAAGCGACCGGACCTGACCGCTCTGATCAAAGCATCCGAAAACGTCGGCAGGGTCATGCCGCCGGGAGCGGTGGTGATTTACGAATCCACAGTTTTTCCTGGTGCGACCGAAGAGGTATGTGTACCAATTCTCGAGCGCGAGTCGGGCGCTAAGTTCAATCGGGAGTTCTTCTGCGGTTATAGTCCAGAGCGGGTCAATCCGGGCGACAAACAGCACCGCCTTACCACAATCAAGAAGGTGACCTCCGGGTCAACACCCGAGGCCGCCGATGCAGTCGATGCTCTGTATCGCTCCATTATCACTGCCGGTACTCATATGGCGAGTTCTATCAGGGTGGCGGAGGCCGCGAAGGTTATCGAGAACACGCAGCGTGATCTCAACATTGCGTTGATGAACGAGTTGGCGCTCATCTTCCATCGCTTGGGCATCGACACGCAGGAGGTGCTGGAGGTGGCCGGGACCAAGTGGAACTTCCTGCCGTTTCGTCCCGGTCTGGTGGGAGGGCACTGCATCGGCGTGGACCCGTACTACCTTACGCACAAGGCACAGCAAATCGGCCACCATCCGGAAGTCATTCTCGCCGGGCGACGGATCAACGACAGCATGGGTGCATACGTTGCCGATCAGGTCATCAAACTGATGACCCGCAAGGGCATCCATGTGGTCGGAGCGCGCATCCTGGTGATGGGACTGACCTTCAAGGAAAACTGCCCCGACCTGCGCAACACCAAGGTAGTGGATACCGTCCGGGCGCTCCAATCCTTTAACGCGGATGTTCATGTATATGACCCCTGGATCGACCCCAACGATGCGATGGACGAGTACGGTTTGTCTGCCAGTTCCCACCCGCCGGCATCCGGCCAGTACGACGCAATAGTCCTGGCAGTGGCACACAGGCAGTTTCTGGAGTGGGGGGCGGAGCGCATTCGCGCCTTCGGAAAGCCGCAGCATGTGCTCTACGACGTGAAGGCTGTTCTCCCCAGGGCAGCCTCCGACGGAAGGCTCTGATCATGAAAGTCCTCGTAACAGGTGCTGCCGGATTCATCGGCATGCACACGACGCTTCGTCTGCTCGAAAGGGGCGATGAGGTTGTCGGCATCGACAATCTCAATGACTACTACGAAGTTGCCTTCAAGGAAGCGCGGTTGGCGCGCCTGACAGATCACAAGGGCTTCGGTTTCGAGAAACTGGACGTGGCTGATCGGGTTGGCATGCAAACCCTGTTCGCGCGCGAGAGGCCGCAGCGCGTCATCCATCTGGCCGCCCAGGCCGGCGTTCGTTACTCGCTCATCAATCCACATGCCTATGTCGACAGCAACCTGGTGGGGTTCGTGAACGTCCTCGAAGGTTGCCGGCACAACAAGGTCGGGCACCTGGTGTACGCAAGTTCATCCAGCGTCTACGGCGGCAACACCAAGATGCCGTTTTCCGAGCACGACAACATCGACCATCCCATCAGCCTCTACGCCGCCACCAAGAAGGCCAACGAACTGATGGCGCACACCTACAGCCATCTCTACGCCCTGCCCACCACGGGCTTGCGTTTCTTTACCGTCTACGGCCCCTGGGGTCGCCCGGACATGGCGCTTTTTCTGTTCACCAGAGCCATCCTCGAAGACAGGCCTATCGACGTCTTCAACCACGGCAACATGGTGCGCGACTTTACCTACATCGACGACATCGTCGAAGGCGTTATCAGGGTGCTAGACAAACCCGCGGCACCGAATTCTGGTTTCAACTCAAGCGAACCTGACCCTGCCGTTAGTAATGTGCCTTACCGTGTGTTCAACATCGGCAACAACCAGCCGATCAAGCTGATGGCGTACATTGAAGCGTTGGAAAACGCTCTTGGTAAAAAAGGGGAAAAGAATTTTCTCCCTATACAGCCGGGTGACGTGCCGGCCACCAGCGCCGATACCGCCGAACTCGACGCCTGGGTGGGATTCAAGCCCAACACCCCGGTCAAAGTGGGCGTTGCGCGCTTCGTCGAGTGGTACCGCAACTTCTACAAGATTTATTGAGACTTGCCCCCGCACCCCAACCCACTGCTCCGCTTCAAGTGTCCCCTTGTCCCAAAGGGAGAGGGAGAACATTTACTTTCCTGGCGCCTCTCCCTCTGGGAGAGGCCGCCCCACCACTCATGAGCGGTGGGGCGGGTGAGGGGGAACGCCGGATCAACTGATTGACCACTACACAACACAAGCGCACAATTGTTGAACATTTTCAACAATCGGTGCGAGTATGGCTACCGTCAATTTCAGCGTCCCGGACGACGTCAAGAACGCCTTTAACAAGACCTTCAAGCATCAGAACAAGAGCGCCGTCATCGCCGATCTGATGCGCCGGGCGGTGGAGGATGCGCGCGCCTCTCAGAAGCGCCGCAAGTCCATTGATCAATTGTTGAGCATGCGGCGCCCCCTCGAACCGATGACGCAGGACGAGTTTCGCAGGTTGCGCGAGCAAGGCCGCCCGTGACCCCGCTGACCCTCGATGCCAGCGTCCTCTGCAAGTGGTATCTCGATCCGGCCCTTGAGCCGGACGTTGCAGCGGCACAAACAATCGCCGTCGCTCTTCGCGACGGCAAGGCCGTAGCGGTCCAGCCGCCGCACTGGATCGCGGAAGTCGGTGCCGTGGTGGTCCGGATTCTGCCGGACGATGCGGAAGCAATCTTGGATGCTCTGCACGGGGTCGGCGCCATCGTCGCCTCGCAACCAGCAATCTACCGGCGTGCAGTACGGCTCGCGATCCAGACCGGTGCTCACCTGTTCGATACCCTGTACCACGCCGTTGCCCTTGAGACACCCGGTTGCACACTGGTTACCGCGGATGAACGCTACTGGAAAGCCGCCAGGTCATACCGCCGCGTCGCGTTACTCCGCGACTGGACGCTCAGCGCGCGGTAATTGCCGAAAGTGCCATCTCGCCAACTGGCCACCAGGTCTCATTTGTCATCCCGAGTGAAACGAGGGATCCGGATCGGGCCCGGCGACGAAATCCAGATCCGCGCCCTACCGTGTGTTCAACATCGGCAACAACCAGCCGATCAAACTGATGGCGTACATCGAAGCGTTGGAAAACGCTCTTGGTAAAAAAGGGGAAAGGAATTTTCTCCCTATACAGCCGGGTGATGTGCCAGCCACCTGCGCCGATACCGCCGAACTCGACGCTTGGGTGGGATTCAAGCCGGCTACGCCGGTGAAGGAGGGGGTGAAGAAATTCGTGGAGTGGTATCTACAATTTCACAACATTCAAAAGCAAAAGAGGTATTAGGTATCAAGGCCATTCGCTCCGAGCGTATTCGCCGTCTTTCAAAAGAGGGCTTTTGGATTGTCCTCGGTCAGGCCATGGCAGTGCTTGGTGCTCTGGTCGGGGTGCGACTGCTGACAGAGCTGCTCGACCCGACTGCGTACGGGGAGCTTGCCCTGGGGATGACACTGGCCACCCTGGTCAATCAGACCGTACTCGGACCCTTGGGGAACGGGGTAACCCGCTTCTATGCGCCGGCCCTGGAACAGCGAGATGTCGGCGGCTATTTGAACGCGGTACGCCGCCTGGTGTTGTCGGCCACCGGGATCATCGTTCTCCTGATCCTCCTTGCGGTTGCCGGCCTGCTGGTAGCAGGGCGAACGGACTGGATCGCCATCGTCATTGCAGCTTTCCTATTTGCCATCCTTAGCGGTTACACCTCGATTCTCAACGGAATACAGAATGCCGCCCGCCAACGATCCATCGTGGCGCTCCATCAGGGAATGGAATCCTGGGCGCGGTTTCTCGTCGCCGCCGGTTTGCTACTGTGGCTGGGCGCCACCAGTACGGTGGCCATGGTCGGCTATGCCGCGGCCACCATACTGGTGCTTGGGTCCCAGTACGTGTTTTTTCGGAAGACCATACACAAGATCGGCGCTGCGGCAGCTCAAGGAAGCTGGGAGCGACAAATCTGGAAGTATTCATGGCCGTTCTCAATCTTCGGAATATTTACTTGGGCGCAGCTCGCTTCCGATCGTTGGGCGCTGGGGCTTTTCGCGACGACGCAAGAGGTCGGTTTATATGCGGTGCTCTTCCAGTTGGGGTACTACCCAATGTCAATGGCCTCGGGGATAGCCACGCAGTTCCTTGCTCCTATCTTTTACCAGCGAGCTGGGGATGCAAGCGACAGCCGACGCAATGCCCACGTAAGCAACCTTAGCTGGCGCCTAACCGGGCTGGCTCTGAGTGCGACGGGCATAGTCTTCTTTGCGGCTCTTCTGCTTCACGCACAAATATTCCGGGTTTTTGTGGCCAAGGAATACGGCACCGTATCGCATATGTTGCCGTGGGTGATGCTTTCCGGTGGAGTGTTCGCCGCCGGCCAAACCGTTGCACTCAACCTCATGAGCCAGATGAAAACGCACGCAATGATGGGGGCCAAAATAATCACGGCGCTGTTGGGTGTCACATTCAACTTTGTCGGCGCGTATTGGTATGGCACTACGGGCATTGTGATTGCGGGTGTTTTGTTTTCTGTGTCGTACTTTATTTGGATGGCAGTGCTTTCGAAATATGAGGGAGTGGAAAGATGTTTCTAACACAATGGCTAATCTCATTAGTGAGGCCGTTCGTCGACCGATTGCCTCGCATAGCGACTATGTATCGAAGTGTGCGTGATGAACTGGATTTCCTGGAAGAGCCGCGCCCAACACAGTGGGGTTTCAAGCTGGCTGGAAATGCAGCCATGGAACAGGGAACTTTCGAGCCTACGGAAACTGAACTCGTCAGAAGTATTCTCAAGGATGTCGATATTCTGATTAATGTCGGTGCAAATATCGGCTATTACTGCTGCCATGCGTTGAGTATGGGGAAATCAGTAATCGCATTTGAGCCAATTGCAAGAAATCTACGCTATCTATGCAGAAACATTAAAACCAATGGTTGGTCTGGCGCGGAAGTGTATCCAATAGCGTTATCCAATAGCGTAGGTGTACTCGAAATGTATGGGGGTAACACAGGGGCGTCCGTTGTTAAGGGATGGGCAGGCATTCCAAAAGGCTATGTGACGCTTGTTCCGTCTTCAACCATGGATGTCGTTCTCGGTACGCGGTTGCGGGGAAAGAGGGCGCTTATTCTGGTTGATATTGAAGGTGCAGAAAAATGGATGGTGGAGGGCGCAACCATGATGCTCACCAATAATCCTCGGCCAATCTGGGTAGTCGAAGTTGTCACTACAGATCTTCAGCCACGTGGTGTCGAAATAAATCCAAATTTGCGAAGTACATTTCAATTGTTCTTTGAGCATGGCTATCGATCATTCACTTTCGATCGCGATATGCGCCCAGTAACAATGGAGCATGTTGAATTGGTTTTGAGCGGGAGGCAAAGGTTCGCTACGCACAATTTTATGTTTAGTGAATCGAGGGTAACGTTGTGAAAGTCCGGAATATGGTCATTCGCCTTCATTGGCTCCTCAGTGCCCAATTCGGCATCGATCCAATCAAAGTGCTTCGTTCTCTGCGGGGCCTGCCGCGATACGTGCGCGATTTCTTCCGCTTCCGCTCGAGCTATACCGGTCGTCTTGAGTTCCTGCCCTGCCTGCATGACTGGTACGAAGAAGGTGGTACGACCAAAAGCGAATACTTCTGGCAGGATTTGCTGGTAGCGAGAATGATCTTCAAGGCCAGACCGGAGAAGCATGTGGATGTCGGATCCCGTGTGGATGGTTTTGTCGCTCATGTCGCCAGCTTTCGTGACATCGAGGTCTTCGATGTTAGGCCGATTACTACGCAAATACCGGGCGTCATATTCAAACAGGCCAATCTTATGAAGCCTGTTGAAGGGATGGCGGGCTATTGCGACTCTCTTTCCTGTCTTCACGCGCTGGAGCACTTTGGATTGGGTCGGTATGGCGATCCGATTGACTCAGAAGGCTATGAGCGTGGACTGGTCAATATGGCACGGTTACTGAGGGAGAATGGGATCTTTTACCTATCCGTTCCCATCGGAATTGATCGAGTCGAATTCAATGCCCACCGGGTGTTCGATCCGCGTGTGATTATCGATTGTGCCAAGCGGCATTCGCTGAATCTTTCAGCCCTGACCGTGATCCAGTTAGGCGGGAGGGTTGAGACGCCTGCCCTACATGAAGCACAACTCTCAAACCTAGCTAGTCAGCGGTACGCGCTGGGCATATTCGTTTTTGAAAAGCGCTTGGAATTATGAGATAGAGCGAGGTGAATGCTCTACAAGGAGAGTCGGCAAGCTTCAGACGCTAGCTAGCCGACCGGTTCGGAGAATTCCTGACGTCGAACTGGGTGAGCCATGCAATCGGCAAACCCTCTCATTTCAATTTTCGTGCAACCATTTGATAGCCCATGCATAGAGTGTCGGAGGAAAGGGTGGTTTTCTTCTTGTTGTAGTAGTACAGAAAGGCAGGCCCAAGCATTATTTTCGAGAATATCGAGTGGGACATTGCTGTTCTCGCTAATTCAACGGCAAGCCAACTATAGTAGTCTCCTACAACTTCGATCACCTCGATTTCAAAATTGTTGTCTACTAAAAACTTTTCAAACCATCTGTCACTAAAGCCGGAATAAAAGTAATAGGGATCCATATGCCTTAAGCAATTACTCGGAGCAGTCAATATGAGCTTGCCGTGCGGCTTGAGCAAGCGACTAAACTCCCTGAGTGTTTCATTTGGATATGGAATGTGTTCAAGAACTTCCGTGCATAAAATCGCATCAAAGGTGTTTGATTGTTCTTCTATTTTCCAAATATTACCTACATAGTCTAGTTTTCCATATTCATAACCGGCCTCCCCGGCGCTATCAGAGCCAATCATTCTTTTAAGCTCAGTACTAAATTGACCGAAGTCTTGCGCTCTGTACGTGAGATGAGCACAAGATTCTCTGTAGCGTTGGCAACCACACCCCGCATCCAATATAAGAGAGCCGCTCGGGATTTTTGATAAGTGGTGTATTACAAAGTTATCTCTTTCAAATTGATTGTTCAGTCTTCGTCCGACCCGCTCTATCCCTAGGAGATCTTTGACGATACGCTTTAACGATTGTTTGGCAGTTCTCTGCGAGCTTAGGCGCTGGGACGGAGTACGTTCTGCATTCATATGTCCTCTGGAGTGTTCTCAATCGTACGGCGTGGTTGAATGGATTACGCGAGTTCAAGTTCGAAGTGCAACTCTGATTAACGGGTTGGTTGGGCGAGATGCGATAGCATCCAAGCCCCCTCAACCGCCAAGTCAAAGTTGCCTGGAATGGACTACACACATCTCACCCAAGACGAACGATACCAAAT
>CAZVHN010000033.1:0-6547 GCA_964626895.1 uncultured Chloracidobacterium sp.
TCGCTACCGCTCGCCGTTCTGACAGACCGTCTGCTCCTGCTCCTGCCTCCTGCCCCTGCTCCTGCTCCTGCCTCCTGCCACCGTTTGTCGGACCGGGTCGCTACCGCTCGCCGTTCTGACAGACCGTCTGCTCCTGCCTCCTGCCCCTGTCCCTGCCTCACGGCAGTTCCCTGAGCCTCTTCAACTGCACCAACCGTTCACCCGGCTTATTGCGAGTTCTCATTTCTTCAGAGCTTCCACACACCGCCAGGAAATCACACCAGTTGCACGCCCCTTCCTCGGGAGCCGCTGGAAGGAATGCATCCGCCAGTCCCTGCCTGATCGTCGTCAAGACAGAAGTAACCGCTTGCAGGTTTAATTCATCGAGAGGAACAACGCGTTCCTCATAACCACCATCAGCAGTGCAGTAATAGAGACGGCCCGACTCAACTCTCTGGTTTAGTACTTTCTGAGCTGCAAGCGCGTAAAGGAGAGGCTGCAGGTATTTTCCCCCGCCCACAATTGTGTCCTTTTCGGCGCGGGCCTTTCCGGTCTTGTGATCGGTCACACGATACTTGCCGCTTGAGTGCCGCTCAACGAGATCTATCGAGCCCCTCAGTTTGAGATCGCCAATGATCTCTACCGGGTCGCTTACACTATCTGGATCAGAGTCGCGCGGCCCGCGGTCAGTCAGGCCGAACGAGAGTTCAAACTTTTCTGGCACCCATCCATCGTCAGAGTCCGCCATTCGGCGCAACCATTCTCGTAAATCTGCCCTGATCGAGTTGATTCCGTCCTGCCAGACCCGTGGAATCGCCGGCGCCAGTCTGTCCTCATACTCTCCCGCCAGTCGCTCCAGCACCCTGTCAACTAAATCGAACGCCTCAGTTGTAGGGGCGTCCCTCTGTGGGCGCCCCACGTCGCGTTGCAAGGCCCGCCCGTCTTCTCCATCCAATGCCCGGCCGTCTTCTCGGTCCAACGGTCGCCCCTCATCGCCACGCATGGGGCGGCCACGGAGGGACGCCCCTACAAGCGGCAACAGCCCGGCCGCCTTAAGACTGGTAAGCACCTCGAACTGCGTCTCGTGGAACAATGACCCGCGTGTCAAAGGATCTATCACTTCAATTGCCGCGGGCTCCTGGCGCATTTCAAGACGGAGTATGGCGCTGAGAAAAAATCGGTAGGGGCAACTCGCGTAGTTCTGCAAGGCGGTGGCCGAAAACGATCGCGCTGAGAATTGATGACTCGCGATGCTCTGCCGCGCCGGCCCATCCGGGTCCACCAGCCCATCGTTTGGTGTCCAACGTCGTAGCCAACGGCGGCTGCGGGCGCGCAACGCTCGTGCAAGATGGCTATTAGCAGTCAGGAGGTAATGCGCTCGACCGGTGGCCCCTTCATCATTTGCTTCGACCAAACTCGCGAGCAGGGCCAGGTCATACTCTGCTTCATCGATAGCAGCTTCGGGACGCTCTGGCGCGGGCCATCCTAACCGCGCACGAGTGGTCGATTCGGCTCGCGATGCTATCTCCTCGAAACCGCGGAGAACACCTTCAGCGGCTCGTAACGCTTCCAGAGCATAGAATGATGGAACGCGAGGACGTGATTGCTGCACGTCGATACGCGGGTATGAAAGGTAAGCCCGCTCTCGGGCAGAACCCAAAGCGATCCGCAAAGCAAGCCGCTCGAGTTCCAATCGATCTCGTCGCGTCGTGAGACCCGCGATGGCAGTATCTCGCCGCTGCTCATCGGGAAGTATCGGATCTGCAACAATCTTCCGGGGGAAAATCCTCTCAGCCAATCCAGGAATAAACACCACCTGAAAAGAAAGCCCGCGCCCAGAGTCCACCGAACCGACAAAGACAGAACCGTAGCGACGTGGGGGCGGCTTTACACCTAAGTCGTGAAGCCTTGGGCCCAGAACGAGTTGGACTTCGTGAAGATCAACTGGACCAACTCTGCGCATCGGTTCCAGGTCTGCCAGCGTAGCCAGAACGCCTTCCGGCGCACGTAGAGCGTTTACAGCCAACTCACGCAGATGCACAAGCCACTCACCCCAATTCGCGCCATCGGGTAGGGCAGCCAGCCGTTCGATTAGCGGTAGGGCGTAGGTCCTGAGAGCGTCCAAGTCGCGAAGTTGTCTTTTGATTGACTCAACCTTCGCCTCCTCTTCAGGCTCGGTTTCTCCCATGCGCAGCAGTAACTCATTTGCGAGTCCTTGAAGCCGTCGAGTCCAGCGATCCTTTCCTCCAATTACGGCTGAATCGACCAGTAGTCGTTCCCATCTCGCCGGGGCTCTTAAGTTCCCTTCAATTACTGCGCTATCCTCCGGGTTTGCAGGCAAAGTCGATTCTACTGTCTCGGTAGAAGTAACAAGATCTCCGTGTCTCCGCGTCCCCGCGTCCCCCCGCCTCCCTCTCTCTTCCTCGTCTTGCGCGGCGCTCGATACCAATTCGTCTCGCGGCCCCACCCAAACGGTTTCGGGATCTTTCGGAGCGTCCTGATCAGGCACTTGGCCCAACGATAAGTATTCAGCAAATCGCCGGGCCGAAAGTCCTTCGGCGGCACAGGAAAGAAGTGCAAGCATTGCGCGACCGGCCGGGTCTGGAGCGGTTGTGCCTTGCGCAAAGTAGGCTGGAATCTCAGCCCGACTGAAGGCCTCCTCCAAATGAGATCTGTATTCACCAGGGGTATTGAGCAAGACCGCCATCTGATCGAACGACACGCCTTGCGCCGCTTCAGCTTGAATGCTCCTCACAATTTCGACGCATTCACGCGGTTCGCCCGGCCAGTTCCGAAGCAGAATGCTGGAATCGAGCGGAGTGGGACGCGGAGCCGAGTCCTCAAAAAGATGTTGCTTGGCCAACGAAAGAGAATTTGCATTCGAAGGAAAATTTACATCTGAAGGATAGCTTGCTTCAGAAGCAGGGTCTGCTTCAGAAATCGGGCTTCGTGTTAGTTCGTGTACTTTCGTGGATCGTTCGCTCGTCTTGCATTGCAGCGATTCCTCGAGCGCCGTGATCGTCCGTTCGTCCCCTTGCGGCACCGTTGCCAAAACATCAGTGGACAAGGTCGCTAACGCCCCGATAAACGTGTTCTCCAATCGACTACGTACCGCAACATCTAACAGCAGCAACGGCAGCCCCAGGTAGGCAGCGTTTTCTGGCGACGCCATTGAATCAATTAACCCAACCCTTTCCGGCACCCGGCACCCGACACCCGACACCTGCTTTATTGAATCAATCGCGGCCCGAAATATTGCGGCCCGGTCTGAGAGCTTTGACTCTTTCAGCTCCTGCTCAACCAAGCTGGCGATTGCGGCCAGATCCTTACCACCGCGCGCCAGACGCGCGAGCGATTCCGGATCAACTTCATTCATGCGCAGCTCTTCGAGCGTCTTCGCGACTGCAACCGGAAACCCCGGTCGCGTAGCCACCGGCTCGAAATAACTCAGCTTGCCTTCTGATTGCAGCGCATGAATCGCGCGCGCCACAACCGCAGTAAATGAGAGACTACTGGCCGGCGCGCTCCCTGACGCGGCAAGGCCATGCTGCGCCAACCGCGACGCAAGAACGTTCAAGGTGAAACGCTTAATCCCAAACCATGCGCCCCTTGCTCCGATCACACCTAGATGAAGATCAGTCGCAGCTTCTGCCGAATGCGCGATAACTAATATTTCAGTATCGGCGGCATACTTCTCCATCCACTCCCGAGCAATCGTTATTCGCGTTGCGGCATCACTCGAAACTTCGATTCTCTTGGTCTGGTTTCTTTCCATCTTTACGTTGGCCGGGGATGATTCTAATGCTAAAGGAGGCGCAGATACACTACAGGCTGAGGTGGTAATTTGGAAAGCGCTGTGGCCGACCAGAAGCAGGTAGCACACCGTTCGGTGGCTTTGGATCTTAAGAGAATCCGCGGATTGCGCAGATTAGGTTGAGAGACTCTCAGCAGCACCTCTATAATCCGCTTGGGTAATCCGCGCGAACCGTCCGAAGGTCTGATTCATGAACAAACGCCTTCTTACCTCTTTACTACTCCTCTTTTCGCTTGTACTCAGCCTCAGCGGCCAGACGAAGCTACAACAGACGCCGCCACTTCGATACAACCCGAAACCTGGGTCTGAACAACAAACGACGCCGCGTGCTCAACAAGTGCCCCGCCCCGATTCAGACCAGGACGTTGTGCGCATCACCACAAACCTCGTGCAGATGGATGTTGTCGTCAGCAAAGATGGCAAACAGGTGACGGATCTCAAACCGGAAGACTTCGAGATACTCGAAGATGGACGTCCGCAGACAATCACCAACTTCTCCTATGTCTCTAGTCTCACGCCGAACTCTTCAGCCCTGCGTGAGTTAGGAACACGACCGGAAGGTTCGAGAAGCACAGCGCCAGAAAGCCGTAATACTGAAGATCCAATCGTTGCACCCCCGCCAAGAGAACAAAACACAGGACGGACTTTCGCGCTTGTGGTGGATGATCTGGGAATGTCTTTCGAGAGTATGGCTCGTTTGCGAAGACAGCTGCGCAAGTTCATAGACGAGCAACGGCAACCAAACGATCTCGTCGCTATTCTTCGCACCGGAGGAGAAGTTGGCGCCTTGCAACAGTTCACCACTGACCCGCGTGTGCTGCACGCAGCACTTGATCAGCTGAAGTGGAACCCTTGCAGCCGTGTGGGCACTTCTGTTTTGGCGCCTGAGAGATCGCTCATTACTAGTCACCCACCCGAGCCCCAGCTCATTGGTCGTTTACCTCCAGATAGATCTCCGGGCAGCGCCGGCGTGCTTGAAAGATCACTCACCAGCAAGGGGCCTAATCCCTGCTCAACTGGTAACTCGCTCCAGTATTCAATCAAGTCGCTTCGCTTCATTCTGCGCGGCATGCGCGACCTGCCCGGGCGGAAGTCACTGCTGATCTTCTCTGATAACTTGCCAGTCGAAAGGCAGGAGCTGGCGCCGGTTGACTTTGGTTTCAAACGCCCGGTTAGAGAAAATGCGAATCTCATCGACGTCTGGACTGACTCAACCAGCTATGCAGATGGACTTCAGCGTCTTGCGGAACTCGCGATTCGTGCCTCAGTAGTTGTCTACGGCATCGATTCGCAAGGACTCCAGACGGTTGGGCCTCACCCGGCGGATGAGATCGTTTATCTACCGGTTGGCGCGAGAACCAGACCAGATCAGGATCCGGTAATGAGGTCGTTGCGCAACCGCACCTCAGCCCTGCGAAGAAACACTGAAGGCTCAGAGTTGGTGGCGAAACAGACCGGTGGCTTTGTCATTCGCAATACGAACGACTTCGGTTTACAACGAGTGTTAGACGATCAGAGCGGCTATTACCTGATTGGCTACCGGCCAGGCGCCGAAACATTCAACAGGAGGTTTCATCACATCCAAGCTCGCGTGAAGCGCCGCGGCTTGAATGTTCGCACACGTGCCGGTTTTTACGGCGTGTCCGAAGAAGATGCACGCAAGGACGAACCGACAAATCGCAGTCGATTGGAGCATGCGCTGGTCTCTCCGTTTGGAGCAAACGAAGTTACCGTCCGCATGCATACTCTCTTTGCAGACGACCCCGTGGTTGGTTTAATGCTGCGCGTAACGCTGGTTTTGGATTCGAAGGATCTCAGTGTCTCTGACGAGGCCGATGGCGCTCATAAGGCGAGCTTTGACATAAGTGCCGTTTTGTTTGGTGACAATGGCCGCGTCGTTGCCCGGCAGGAACAAAATGGCACTCTGCGTTTGCGTGGAAACCCTTATGAACGGGCATTGCGCGAGGGGATGGTCTACAGCTTCGATATGCCGGTAAAAAAACCGGGCGCATTTCAGTTCCGCGTTGCGGTTCGCGACTCAGGCTCTTCGCGCATCGGCACTGCTGGTCGATTCGTAGAGATTCCCAATCTCTCCAGTGGGCAACTTGCGTTATCAAGCATACTGCTGCAAGCCGAAGAGAACTCGACTAAACAAGAGGACTATGAACCCGAGTCGGCGAAGGCAGAAGCTAGCGGAGCTTACAGGGATGGCGGTAGCCAGACGCTAATGCACTTCCATAAGGCGACTACCCTCATCTTCGTCTACGCCATTTACAATGCGCGGCTCGATAAAACGACCAAACTGCCACGGCTAAATACTCAGACACGCGTCTTCCGAGATCGCGAGCAGATCTACACGGCCGGTCCTATGGCTGTCTCGGTTGTGGGTCAATCGGATCTGAGGCGAATATCTGCGGGCGCACGCTTGCAGTTGGGCTCAGCGCTTTCGCCCGGTGAATATGTTTTGCAGATCGTGGTTGAGGATCATCTGGCGAAGCAGACAGCTACTCAGTGGGTGCAGTTTGAAGTTGTCTCCGGTCAGAGATGAATGGTTTTCTCAGTGTCCTCGGTGTCTCAGTTTGGTGCATGTTTTCCCCGAAAATCTCACCACGGAGGCACGGAGAACACAGAGTCCAAAGGGGGCAACCAATGTTAGAGACACCCCTCCGGCTCAAGATTCACCACCACTCAACTCGGCGACAACTAATCCAACCTGCAAATTTGCTCGGCTTGAGTTGTCAATTCATAAGGTTC
>CAZVHN010000034.1:0-5039 GCA_964626895.1 uncultured Chloracidobacterium sp.
CCCCGCTCTTACGCTGAGTGGCTTTCAAGCTTGCGGCGGGGACAGGGTCCACCTTCCTGACCTGCGAATTATCGTAGGTTCATTTGGGTTCTAACACAGCCTCTGCCGCTGATCCTGGGAAACTACTCGCTGAACTGCAAACGACTCGTAGCCGGTGCAGGCTCCTCTTCTTCCTCGGTTGGCAGCGTGACCGCTTCCGATCGTGAACCATCGGCATACTGAAGTTTGTATAGCATCCAGTAGAGTCCGCGCTGGGCCAGCAGTTCCTGGTGCGTGCCTTGCTCACGAATCTCGCCGTGATGAAGCACGATGATTTGATCTGCTCTTTGCACGGTCGACAGACGGTGCGCCACTACGATCGCGGTGCGATCCCGCATGACGCGCTCGATGGCTTGCTGGATCAACTGCTCGGTCTCAGTGTCAATGGAGCTGGTGGCTTCGTCGAGAATCAGCAGAGCCGGATCGAACGCCAGGGCGCGAGCAAACGAAATCAACTGTTTCTGACCAACAGAGAGCCCCGCGCCGCGCTCTTTTACTTCCGTCCTGTAGCCTTCCTTCAAACGCTCGATGAATTTGTTGGCATGAACCTCCCTGGCCGCCCAGGTGACTCGCTCGTCGGAAATATCTTCACGGCCGAGCCGAATGTTGCTCTCCACCGTACCGCTGAAAAGGAAAATATCCTGCAGCACAACCGCGAAGTTTTCGCGCAGCGATTGCAGGTCCCAATCGCGAAGATCCACGCCGTCCAGCAGTATGCGTCCGCGCTGGATGTCGTAGAAGCGCATCAAGAGGTTGGTAATCGTTGTCTTACCTGAGCCGGTATGACCAACGAGCGCCACTGACTGTCCCGGACTTACGGCAAAGGAAACGTCCTTCAGCACCCAGTCCTCATCTTTATAAGCGAACCAAACATTCTGAAATTCGATGTAGCCTCGCGCCCGGCCCGTTTTGAGCGGCGTCTCGGGGTTCTTGATGGCCACCGGCAGATCCAGAGTCTTGAAGATGCGATGCGAAGCCACAACCGCTGCTTGCAGCACGTTGTACTTATCGGAAATGTCGCGTATCGGTTGGAAGAGAAAGCCCGAATATTGAATAAAAGCCACCAGCGCCCCCAAGGTCAGCGCCCCATTCATGACTCGATAACCGCCATACCAGACCACCAGCGCAATCCCGACAGCGCCGATGAAGTCGACCAAAGGAAAGAAGACCGCATAAAAGAAGATCGTATCAATATTGGCTTTGCGATAGTCGTCATTGATCGCGTCGAACTTTTGCAGTGACTTTGCTTCGGCGTTGAAGATTTGCACGGTTTGCGCGCCGGCAAAATGCTCCTGAAGGAACGCGTTGATGCGCGCAATTCGCGTCCTGACCATGTCATAACCGCGACGTGCGCCCTTGCGAAACCAGGTGGTGGCCGCAAACAGCATCGGTACCGTCAACAGCGTCACCAGTGTTAGCCGCACGTCCATCCACAACATCACGCCGATGATCGCTACGATCATGACCACATCGCCGAGCACATCCGTCACGCCTTGGGTGAAGAGCTCGTTCAACGAATCAACGTCATTGGTGAGCCGCGTCATAATGCGGCCCACCGGGTTGCGATCGTAGTAGGCCACTTCCTGATGTTGCAGCTTGTCGTAGAGTTCGCGACGAATGTCAAACATCACATACTGGCCCACCGTGTTGAGCAAGACAGCCTGCAGGTAGGAGAAAATCAACCGCAAGAACTGAACGCCAAAGAAGAGACCAACCAGCAGCATCAGACCATCAGTTTTTCGAGGGAGAATGTTCCAATCGATTGCGTACTGCGTAAATTTCGGTTGCAGAATACCCAGCAGATTAAGCACCAGGGTGAGAATCAGGGCGGGAATCAGCATGCGCAGGTAAGGCCGGAGATACCTCAGCAGCCGGCGGGCAATCAGAAAGTCGTAGGTCTTCCCAATTGCTTCTTCTTCGTGGAATTGTTTGGCAGCTGTGGACATTATTCCCCGGGGCTATCCTGCGTGCAAACGGTTCTTATAAGTAGCAGCCAGCAAATGATCACGCCGCGGAAAATGGAAGAGCATTCCTACTGCGGCAATCAACATCACGAGAAAATAGTAACGATTCGCGGTAACCATGAGATCGACCAAACCGAAAAGCGCGCCGGCTTCGCAAATTGCAATTGCGACGATGAAACCGGTTTGTACCAGAGCGATCTTCTGGCGTTCGACAGACTGCTTTAAAAACTTCTGTTTGACAGCAAATGAGATCAGGACCAGAAAAGTTCCCATTCCCGAGAGCACTACCGTCAACACTTTGTTTTGCGCCGAATCAACCTCGGGCACTTCCACCAACTGCGCGACCACGAAATAAATGACCACGCTCGAGAGAAGCGCAAACCATATAACCACCATGATGCGATAACGCGCGTCGACATTCGGCTGCGTATTCTGATTGATTGGTTTCATGATTCCGATTAAGTATGAACCCGGGTCAGTCTGCCTTTCGTGACCATCTCAGTCACACCGCGGCTTTAGCCCGGTGTCAAAGCGCGTTGGAAAATCCCGAACCGTTTTAACGGTTTTCGTTAAAGCGTCATCACGGCACTCTAAACCGTTAAAACGGTTAGGAAAATCATGGTGCCAAGCTCCCTCACCGGGCTAAAGCCACGGTGTGAATGAGAGAAAGCAAATAGTGCCAATTGCCAATTTAAGATCAAGAACCGATCACACCAAATCGGCAAACGGCAATTGGCAATCGCCAATGGTTCAGGTTGCGGCCAGTTCCTCTTCGAGCAGTTGGCGTTCGTAAAGATCGGCATATTCACCGCCGAGCGCTAACAACTCATGATGTGTGCCCTGCTCGACAATGCGTCCCTCCTCGAGCACGCAAATCCGGTCGGCATCACGTACCGTCGAGACGCGATGCGAAACAATGAGGCTTGTTCGATCGCGCATCACGCCCCGCAGTCGTCCCAGGATCTTCTCTTCCGTATAGGTGTCAACTGAAGACAACGCGTCGTCGAGGATCAGGATCTTCGGCTCGCGCAATACGGCGCGGGCGATGGCTGTTCTTTGCTTCTGACCCCCTGAGAGAGTGATGCCTCTCTCGCCCACCAAAGTTTCGAAGCCGTCGGGGAAACTCCTAATATCGTCTGCCAGCCCCGCCATCTCGGCCACCCACTCGACCTCGGCGCGTTCAGCTTTCTCAACCCCAAAAGCGATGTTGTCCGCGAGAGAATCACTGAAGAGGAAAGTTTCCTGGGGAACATAGCCAATGCTCGAGCGCAATTGCGCGAGTGAATAATCCTGCACCGGAACGCCGTCGATAAGGACGGTGTTCTGCGGCGCTTCGATTAATCGCGGGATGAGGTTAACTAGAGTGGATTTGCCGCTTCCGGTTCGTCCGACGAAGGCGACCGACTGACCGGCCGGTATTCGCAGGCTAATGTCACGCAGTATCGGTTGATCGTTTGGACGATAGCTGAATGTCAGGTTGCGAAACTCAACCTCACCGGCAATCGGCTTTTGCTGCTGAACTCCAGAGGCGTCGCTGATGGCAGGATTGATCGCCCAGATCGTGTTCATCCTCTTTAAGCTCGCCGTACCACGCTGGTAGAGATTTACTACGTAGCCGAGCGCGATTAACGGCCAGATGAGGCGCATCAGGTACATATTGAAGACGGTGAACTCGCCGACCGTGATCTCTCCTCGAACTGCCAACGGCACCCCGGCCCAGATAATGAGAACAAAACCGATTCCTATCAGAAACTGCATGAGAGGCCGCATCAGCGCATCGATTCTGACCAGGCTGAGATTTTTCTCCGCGAATTCTCGGTTCAATTCGTTGAAGGCCTTAATCTCAGCCGCTTCCTGCGCATAGGCGCGCACCACCCGGACACCGGTAAAGTTCTCCTGTGCTCGGGCCGTAATCTGGGCAAAGAAGTCCTGGATCTTTTCGAAACGGACGTGGACCTGTTGACCGAAGAACTTAACCGTCAACGAGACCAGCGGCATGGTCACAAATAGGAGCAGTGTGAGCCACCAGTTGATCATCAACATCAGAGGTAGCACGAGCAGAACCACGAAGATCGTCTGCAGCGTGTACATGATCATCGGACCGGCCAGTTGGCGCACGGCCGCCAGATCGTTGGACGCTCGAGCCATCAGATCGCCGGTACGATGTTCCTGGAAAAAAGAGAGCGGTTGATCGACGAGATGAGCGTAAAAATCCCGGCGCAAGTCGTATTCAACGTGACGCGACATGCCGATCAGGATGCGGCGTTGGAGAAACAGAAACGTGCCGCTAGCCACACTTGCACCCAGCACTTTTAGCGCCGACACGGTCAACTTAGACCAGGAGACTTCGGTCCAGTTTGCATCCACCGCCTGGCCGACGAAGAGAGGAATGGCCAGGTTGAAGACTACGCTGGCAAGTATGCAGAGAATGCCGGTGATCAGCGAGACCCTGTACGGAAGGAAATATCGGGCAAATTTTCGCAGGTCATCCATGAGCTAGCGCACGACGCAATCCGACTAAATCTTCTGCAAAGCCTTGAAGCTTCATGATGCTCGATTTCGCGTCGAGACGCCAGACGCCAGAGGTGGGAGTTAAGCGGAACGGCTCAAGCCCCGCTAACTTGCAGGTAAGGAAGGGTGGCAAAGCGCAGCGCGCCCCCCTCTCAAGATGGAAGCCATTCAGTATTGAATCGGCCAAGCCGAGAAAATTTGCAGGTTGGGAAGGTGGGCAAAGCGTAGCACGCCCCCGCTCCAGCGCAGCGTCATTGCGCTGGCTACAAAAACCGCTCAGTGCCTAATGCAGATTCGGTCCTGTGAGTCTTGAAGGAGAATAGATTTTGATGACGCTGCGCTGGAGCGGGGGCGCGCTGCGCTTTGCCCACCTTCCCAACCTGCAAATTTGCGGAGCTTGAACTGTTAATTGACGGTTGAGTCGCATTGGATCTGGAGCGGGGGCGCGCTGCGCTTTGCCCACCTTCCCAACCTGCAAATTTGCGGAGCTTGAACTGTTAATTGACGGTTGAGTCGCATTGGATC
>CAZVHN010000035.1:0-5026 GCA_964626895.1 uncultured Chloracidobacterium sp.
TACTCGGTCTGGCGACCGACGGAGACGGAGACCGCTTTGGCGTACTCGATGCAAATGGCGAGTTCATAACGCCCAATCAACTCATCGCTGTTCTGTTTGATTACCTGGCCGAGTCAAGAAAGTGGAATGGCGGCGTCGCCCGCTCGGTCGCTACGTCCCACTTGGTTGACCGCGTGGCTGCGGGGCGCGGGCTGCCCGTATTTGAGACTCCAGTCGGATTCAAATACATCGGAGAATTGATCAATGAAGACAAGATTATCCTTGGCGGCGAAGAATCGGCGGGATTGTCAATCAAGGGTCACTATCCGGAGAAAGATGGCATCCTTGCGTGTCTGCTTGCGGCGGAGGCAGTTGCGGCGCGCGGCGCGAGTCTAACGGAGCAGTTGAATGCGCTCTACGCGCAGGTGGGCAAACTCGAGTCGGGAAGAATCGGTGTGCGTTTGACACCGGAACTGATGGGCTCTCTCGGCGAGAAACTTCGACAGGACGCCAACGACATCGGCGGCCGTCCGGTTGAGGAGACAAATCGCACAGACGGAGTGAAGTTTATTTTCGCGGACGGTTCCTGGTTACTGATGCGCCCGTCGGGCACAGAACCGCTCGTCCGTATTTACGCGGAATCAGAATCAGCAAAGGACTTGGAGGTGCTTCTTGAGCAGGGTCGCAAATACTTATTGGGTTGATGAACGAATTCGCTCGCAGCAGGTAGCACCAAGGGCAGCATCTCCTTTCGCTCCGGTGCGTGAGATTTCGTTGGACATAATTGGAACTCGTGCCGAGGTTCGTCGGCGTGGGGGAATCATACCGTCCTGGGTGATCTTTGGAATGATCATCCTGGCAACATTTGCTGTCTGGGTCACTGTCACAATGCGCACGCGAGCCAGGATGAACATGGCTTCCCAGCAGTTCATCAGAATGCAGACGGATGTACAGGCTTTGCGCAGCAGTAATCAGTCGTTGCAACTGGAGGTCGAGCAGTTACGCAATGACCCCCGCACTATTGAGTCAGCCGCACGGAGCCGGCTCAACATGGTTCGGGCTAATGAGATTGTAGTACCCGTCGAATGAGCAAAAGGAGAAGCTCGTTCGCATCGGAGGGGTGCTGGATTCAGTTTTCGCCTGCCGATTGCCACTGCCGGTCTCCTGCTTGAAAACCACGCATATCCGGGTCCCTGCCCAGTTGGCGCGGCTGTGACTGCCATCGCAGCCGCGCTCCCTCTTCAAGCAGAGTGAGAACGCCAACAAAGCGCGGTTGACACTCCACTACCCCTCTACTAATATCGAATTCTTCCAGAGCACGCTTAATAGTAGAGAGGGTTATGCCTGAAACAAAGGAAACTATTTCCCCTGCGGACGCCGAAGTCGAACGATGGGGACGCGAAACCCTCGGGCCCACAGTAAAGAAGAATCCCGAAACAAAGAAGCGGTTTGAAAGTGTATCGCTGGAGGAAGTGAACCGGCTCTACACGCCAGCGGATGTCTCCGATCAAGACTTCGCTGAAGACATCTCCTTCCCCGGCGAGTTTCCCTACACACGCGGCATACACCCCACCGGCTATCGCGGCAAACTCTGGACGATGCGCCAGTTTGCCGGCTTTAGCACCCCGGAAGAAACGAACGCTCGGTTCAAGTACCTACTGGAACAAGGCCAGAACGGTCTGTCAGTAGCTTATGACCTGCCCACTCTGATGGGCTACGACGCCGACTCTCCACTATCTGAGGGCGAGGTTGGTAAGTGTGGCGTGGCAGTTTCCTCCCTGGCTGATATGGAGGTGCTTTTTGACGGGATACCTCTGGACCAGGTAACAGTCTCACAAACGATTAACGCGCCGGCCTCAGTTCTGCTGGCCATGTACCTCGTGGTTGCCGAAAAACAGGGAGCCGACTGGAAGAAGATTTCCGGGACTCTGCAGAACGACATTCTCAAGGAATATATTGCGCAGAAGGAATGGATCTATCCGATCCGTCCTGCCATGAAGCTGGTGATTGACACGTTTGAGTTCTGCAACGAGCACGTACCTCGCTACAATCCGGTTTCAGTTAGTGGGTATCACATACGAGAAGCTGGGGCCACCGCTATTCAGGAACTGGCCTTCACGTTACGCGACGGACTCGAGTACGTCGAGTGGGGTGTGCGCGCGGGTCTCGATCCTGATCGGTTTGTTCCGCGCATTTCCTTTTTCTTTAACGCGCATAACGACTTTTTTGAAGAGGTCGCCAAGTATCGCGCGGCCCGCCGTATCTGGGCGCGGGAGATGCGCGATCGCTTTGGATCAATAAACGAACGCACCCTCAAGTTACGCTTTCATACTCAAACTGCGGGAGTTTCTCTCACCGTCCAGCAACCACTTAACAATATCGTGCGGGTGGCAATTCAAGCGCTGGCGGGCGTGCTCGGTGGCACCCAGAGCTTGCACACCGACGCATACGACGAAGCGTTAGCGCTGCCGACCGACCGCGCCGCACTGATCGCGCTCCGAACGCAACAGATAATCGCCGAAGAGACGGGTGTAGCCAACACGGTGGACCCGCTGGGCGGCTCATATTTCCTGGAGGCGCTGACGGAGAAGATGGAAAATGGTGCCCGCGATTACTTCAAGAAGATTGATTCGATGGGGGGCATGGTCGCGGCGATTGAGAAAGGCTTCCCGCAACGCGAGATTCAAGACTCGGCTTACCAATATCAGAAAGCCGTCGAGCGGGGCGAGCAAGTGATCGTGGGCGTAAACAAGTACCAGATGGGTGAGGAAGCGCAGATTCCCACGCTAGTGATAGACGAATCTGTGCGCGACCACCAGGTCGAGCGCCTCGCGCAAACGCGTGCGCGAAGAGATGCTGGGTCAGTCCATGATGCCCTCGAGAAACTCAAGAAGGCGGCCCGGAACAACGAGAACACAATGCCGGCCACAATTGAGGCAGTGCGCGCCTACGCTACGCTAGGCGAAATCTGCTCCGCGCTCCGCGATGTTTACGGCGTTTATGAAGAACCTGCGTTTTAGTCGGTCGGTCCAGTGAGTCTGGGCATCGCAGGCAGGTATCGTCTCTCATTTTCCATTTGTCATTCGTCAGTCGCGAATTCAACTTGGAAGTGCAACACGGCGATCTGAAAGCATTTAGACCGTTTCCAGGTTTCGCAAGGCCCTTAACGACTGAGCGCGTGGGACTTGCGAAACTTGGAAACCGGGCAACAGCATTGGTAGCTGGAGTTAGACGTGTTGCACTTCAAGTTGAATCCACCATTTATAGGAAAAGTATCTCGTCCACAGTTACTCATAAAAGAGTGACAATATCAGGAGGTTGATATTCTCCGTAAATGACCAAATGAAAACTGTCAAATGACAAATGACAAATGATCCGGTCGTAGAGACTTAACCCGCTAGCTTTCTTTTCTTTCCTGTTGCAGCTTTCTCAAGGCACTCCCGCGAACAATACTCTGACATATTTGAACCAGCGCCGATTGCACGTTGGGCTGGTATCCAAGTGCCGCAAGCTACGCACCGCACGAGTTTATTCTCTGTCTTAGTTGATCCGCCGCGGGGAGTGGGAGAAGAAGTTGCATCCAGCGTGCCTTTGACTGCAGAAGAAACTCTTCGCAGCAACTCAATGTATGGCCGCAGACGCGAGTAGATAAGCAGAAAGAATAAGGCGAGCAGAGCGCCGATGATCAGATACTTCAACACTTCTTCTAGAGTGCAAGCCTTAGCTTGAGTGAGAGGGTGTTCATTTCAGGTTTCAGACCGCAGGTGATTCGGGCAAGCAGCGAACTCGGGACTAACCTTCTAACTGTCCTCATCGCCAGCCTTGTTCCCGGAAGGCACATAGGCCACATCGATAGCACGGCGTCTCGGTGCGGGATCCGTTGCGCGCCGTCGTGGTGTAGTCTCTTTATTTCTCCGGTCCACACTTCCCGCGGGCAGGCCCTTTCCGTGCACGGCTTCTTCCAGTATTCGCGTGATCTCCTGAGAGAGAGTGCGATGCTCGGCGGCTGCGCGCCGTCGCAGCGACTCCTTTAGATGATTTGGTACGTACGCGCCAATGAAGACGCCCTTCCGATTTGCCATCTCGGCCTCTCCTTCGGGTCAAAAAGCAGAATGTGGGAGTGCTAGAACGCTCGTTTGCCAATGCAATAAGAACAGGTCTGTAAGCCGAATTCTGTGCTCCGATCTCAGACTTGAGATCTCAGATCTGAGATTTGAAATCTGAGATTTGAGATCTCAAATTTGAAATCTCAAATCCGAGATCGGAGTAGCGATCATTCATCTAGTCCAACTGTTGCCAGCTGGATCGAGCGACCTACCCGGAGGTCGTAGCAGCTTTAAACTGCTTCGGGCGGGCAGCCCTTTTTGACGCCTCCCTATTTGGTCTTGCACTACGAGGAGTTTGCCTGGCCGCGCATGTCACCACGCGCGCCGGTGCGCTCTTACATTAAGCCCTTGCGGGCCGCACCGTTTCACCCATCACCTGCCGCAGCTTTTCGGCCTCCACACCGCCGAAGCGATGTCCAACCGGTGCTTGCAAACAGGCTGGTCTGTTCTCTGTTGCACTTGTCGTCGCTCCAAAATCTCAGATCTGAAATCTCAAATCTGAGATTGTGCTGGAACGCCCCGCCGTTAGCGGGCTCGCTGCCCTTTAGTGTTCGGACTTTCCTCTCCTGGCGTCTTACTCCCAAATCTGAAATCAAACCCGAGAAACGCCAGCAGCGACCGCCCGACCTGTTCTCATGCAAGGCTGACAGAGTATAGCAAACCTGTGTTCAACAGGTATAGCACTCACAGTGCCGGTTTTTAACGCTGGTTGGTGGGCTATACCAGTGCTACACAACAGGGTCAGTACCACCTCGCGGTAGCGGGTGGGTTTTGAGCAGCGACTCACTCATGCCGAGGCCCATGAGGTCAGTACCACCACGCGGTAGCGGGGCGTGAGCCGTAATGAGTAGAGAGCTTAGTCATGTAACACAAACGGTGCGGCTTCGATTTGTGAAGCCTAATCCTACCCGGGCGAGTCCGTACTTGTCGGGAAATCGTTG
>CAZVHN010000036.1:0-4656 GCA_964626895.1 uncultured Chloracidobacterium sp.
CGGCGACGCCCATGGACTTCATCTTGTTGCGTATCGCCGTGAGCGCAGACGCCACGCTGGAGGTTTTCGAATCGTGATTGAGAATCCGCTGGCTGCGTACCGCTTCATCGTAACTCTCGATCCGGCCGACGCATACATTCCGCCATTGCAGGCGGCGCTGCTGCCGCTATTTGTGGGGGGCGCTTTCATGGAGGCCAAGGGCCTCGGCGCCGATCTTGAGGTGATGCCTTACCCAGAGGGCGGCGTCAATGACTATGTTCACCAATTGCCCGTCCGTCATTCGTGGACTCGCATCTCTCTCAGACGCGGGTTGGTGCGCGAACCGGGACTGTGGTTCTGGTATCTCGCCGGACTTACACAATCGTTGGGAGCACGGCGCGACGGAGCAATCCTCTTGATGACGCCCGCCGGCCTTCCGGCGATGACCTGGACCTTTAGCGCCGGCATAGCCGTGAAGTGGCAAGGACCGGAATTGAACGCGATGCAAAACGCCGTCGCTATTGAGAGTCTGGAGATTGCTCACCACGGGTTAACGCAAATACCCCTGTCGCCGCCGGAAATTATTTGAAGATGCCAGTAACGATTCAAAATCTGGATGTGCGCTTCGATGTTGAGGGTGAGGGCGACGAGGCCGTCTTTGCAAAGTTGTTTGCAAAGTACGCACGGCGATGGAGTCGAGAGCATGACGAGGAGGAGGCGCGCGAGCGCCGGTCTAACTGCGAACGCTCGTTAGGCGATCGTCATGACGAGGATAAGAGCTAATGGTCACTCCTGTCAGTTTATTAAAGCAAGGGTTCGTCAAGGCCCAACTGGAGATACTTGAACCCTCAGGGGACGCCGAGGTTATTCCGTTTTGCTTTAACCCTACTGAATACCAGTTACAGAAGTCGAACAACTTCGCCGAGATTGCCATCCCCGGACTCGAGACGCCCCCGATCCAGTACATACGTGGCGCGAGCGAAAAGCTGACGGCGGAACTTCTGCTGGATACTTCAGACACGCTCGAAGATGTCCGCATCAAGTACGTAAACAGACTGCGCGAGTTGATGAACATCAACGGCAAGCTCCATGCGCCGCCGATAGTTCGCTTTACCTGGGACACACAGATCTTCAGAGGCGTGATGGAAAGTTGCAACGTGACTTACTTGATGTTCACCCCTGACGGCATCCCGCTACGCGCCAAAGTTGCGGTGACACTGAAGGAATATCGTCCCGTCGAGATTCAGTTGAAGGACCCTCCGAGGAGTTCGCCTGACGTTGAAAAGCAGTATGTCGTCCGCCGTGGGGACACCTTGAGCAACATCGCCGCGGGCGTTTATCGCGATAGCAGCGTCTGGCGGGAAATTGCCAGAGCAAACCAGATTCGCGATCCCCGCACGCTTGAACCTGGCCGGGTGCTCATGCTCCCGCGCCTCCGCTGAAGAACCTGTTCTTGGAAGGGAATAGCTGTGGCCGAACGTTCAGTCCACGAGTCCGGGCTCAAGACCGATTACTACGCTCCGGATTACCGAATCGAGATTGAGGGCCAGGAGCTCGATCCGCAGTCGAAAGGCGACATCCTTGAGGTCAAGGTCGTGATGGACATGGATAACATGACCAGCTTCGAACTGAACGTGAACAACTGGGACGACAAGACCTTTTTCTTCAAGTACAGCGACAAGCCAACGGATCCAAAGCAAGTGACTTACGACCTGGGCAATCGAGTACACGTAAAGATGGGCTACGCCGGGAAACTGCTCTCGATGGCCCGTGGGCAGATCACAACGCTGGCGCCCAAGTTTCCCCAGTCTGGTTCGCCCACGATTTCCATCAGCGGTCTGGACGGCATGTTGAAGTTGCGCGACCGCAAGCCTACCGGAAAGGACATAAAAAAGTTCGTAAAGCAGACCGACCACGAAATCGCGCAAGTGGTGGCTGCGCGCAACGGCCTCGACGTGAAGGTTACCGAAACCACTGAAAAACATGAGCTGGTGGTACAGAAGAACCAGGACGACGCCTCGTTTCTTATGGAGCGGGCCAAGCGCATTGACTTTGACTGTTATGTACAGACTGCGCCCGACACCGGTAAGGACACGCTCTACTTCGTTAAGCCTACAGACGGCCGCAGCAGCGATAAGATTCGCGTCTACCAATTCGAGTGGGGCACAAACCTGATCAACTTCACCCCGCAACTCACTATTTCGCGCCAGGTCAGCAAGGTAACGGTGCGGGGCTGGAGCGCGGAGCTGAAGGACGTTCTTTCCTACACTGCCGAACCGAAAGATCTCCCGGGTGGAGGTGGCAACGGAACCAGCGGCCCGGCGGCCGCTGAGAAAGACTTGAACGGTAAGCAGGAGGTGGTGGTGGATGCCCCGGTAACCAGCCAGCAGGAAGCAAAGGACCTGGCGATCAGTCTGCTTACAGAGCGGGCTTACGAGTTCATCACCGGGTCGGGCCAGGTCATTGGAATTCCCGACCTGCGTCCTGGTGACAACGTTGAGTTGAAGAATCTGGGCAAGCGGTTCAGCGGCGAGTATTACGTGAAGAAGGTGGAACACACACTCGGCAGCAATGGGTACCTGACGAATTTTGATGTGCGCCGTGTTTACGACGGAGAGAAAAAATGAGTGCAGTTCCTCGGTCGCGATCTACCGACCAGCGCTATTACGGAGTCGCGGAAGGGTTGGTCACCGACGTTAACGATCCTCAGAAGTTGGGGCGCGTCAAGCTCAAGTTTCCCTGGTTTGATCCAGACATGGAGACCGAGTGGTGTCGGGTGCGTCAGTTCTATGCCGGAAACGACTATGGCGCTTTCTTCATTCCGGAAGTTGGTGACGAAGTGCTGGTCGCGTTCATACACGGCGACATGCGTTTACCGATCATTCTTGGAGGTCTCTACAACGGCCAGGATAAACCACCAAGCCACCGCGCCAGCGACAAGGACGAAAAGATGATTCGCACCAAGGGCGGCCATCAGATCATCCTCGACGACACAAGTGGCTCAGAAAAGATCTCCATTGTTGACGCGAAAGGCGATAACAGCATCGTGATTGATACGGTGGCCAACTCGATCACTATCAAATCAAATAAAGGGAAGCTCGTTTTTGAGGGGCAGGGAATCGAGATCAATTCCGGCATAGGTATAGATGTGAAAGCCAAAACCAACATAAAAGTTGAAGCTACTGCCACCATGGATCTGAAAGGCGCGACTGTCAACATTAACTGAGGCGGATAGAAATGGGACAACCAGCAGCCAAGCAGAGTGATCAAGTCATTGCTGTCGACACTCACATAGTGATGGTGCCGGCGCCCCCGGCACCGCCTGTGCCTACGCCGCTGCCACATCCTTTCAGCGGGATCATCAATGGAAACCTGAGCAGCGACGTCAACATCATGGGTATGCCCGCCGCGACCGTAGACAGCACCGCGGACAATACGCCGCCACACATTCCGACGCCGCCCGGCGTCTCTTTTCAGAAACCGCCGGCGAATAAGGCGACGATTAAGATCGGAAGTCAGACGGTAAAGATTAACGGCAAGGCCGCAGCCCGCAACGGCGACACTGCGGAAACTTGCAATGACCCGACCGACTTGCCTGTTGGGACGGTCGTCGCGGTAGGGACCGTATTAATCGGTTGAAGGAGCCTGCATGGCCAATTCAATTATCGGACTAGGCTGGCGGTTTCCGATTCTGCCCGATGAAACGGGGACGCTTGGTTATGTGGGAGGCGACATCAGCGTCGAACAGTCGCTGAAGATCTTGCTGCTGACCGACCTGCGCGAAAGGGTCATGAGAGCTGACTTCGGTTGTAAAGCGCCCAGCCTGGTATTTGCGCCGGGCAGTGTGCAGTACCTGGGTCTATTGGAAACGACAGTTCGCGAAGCTATTCGCGACTGGGAACCGCGAGTGGAGACAGAAAGAGTCAGCGCCGAAGTTGACCCGGAAGATGAAACGCGGGTTACCGTCTCAATTTACTACCTGGTTAGGCAAACGAACACGCGCAACAACCTGGTGTTTCCTTTTTATCTTGGCTCGCTTGAGAGGGTTTGATGCCGCTGGAACAAATCAAGCTAGACAACCTGACCTGGGCGGAGATGGTCACCAGCATTCGTCGACGCATACCAGCGGCTTCGGCTGGCGAATGGACCCTGCATGCCCCTGTAGATCCGGGCGTGACGCTGCTCGAGTTGTATGCCTATCTGCTGGAACAACGAGTCTACTGGCTTGACCAGATTCCGGACTCGCTAGTGCACGCCGCGTTGGGCCTGATGGGCGAAACAGTGCGAGCGGCCACTCCAGCTTCGACTGTCTTACGGTTCTCACCTCTCAAAGCGGCGGCTACATCCACAAGGCCATGGAAGTTTGCAAAGCTGGCGGCCATCACCGAAGTACGACTCGAACGCAGCGTGCCTCCTCTTGTTTTTTCTACCGATGAGGACGTGTTGCTGTTGCCGTGTGACGAGTTTGCGCCTGGTAGATACCGCATCGGACTCTCGACGAGTGGGTCCGATCGCCCGCTCGATCGCACGCTCGATCTCACGCACGAAAGGCGTATCTGTCTGTTGCCCGCTGCTGCGGATGCAGCGGACGTCAAGATAGTTCTTTGGCTGCGTCAGGAGTTACCCAACCCGCCGGCAGATGTTTTTGGTGAGTTCTTTTCATTGCTTTTCGATCTG
>CAZVHN010000037.1:0-1837 GCA_964626895.1 uncultured Chloracidobacterium sp.
CTGTTTGACGAGAATGGGGAAGTCACCGGCCTCGTCGTGAACGCGAAGGTCGGTCCGACCGTCAGTCGCGCCTACCGGGACAATGTGCGCGGCGCCATTCACGCTCTGCGTAAGGAAACCAATAAGCGCCTGCTGGATGAGGAGATCCTTTCGATTCGAAGCCGGATCGCTTACATCAAGCCCTACAACCCAGGGCCGGCTGAGCGGCTGACGATTTATCTCGATTCGGTTCTTGCGCAGTTGAACCCGGCCCTGCTGAGGGCGACCCGCGGAGCAAAAATTCGTTCTGACGCGCGTCAATGAACAGGCCCAACGAGCCTGTGCGGCCGGACGAAGGACTTAGCGACGAAGTGCACGATGAGCTCCGCCACCTGAAGACGTATGACCATGACTGAAGTACCCAAGGTACTCGATGATATCCGGGCTGCCGGCGCCAAGCCGTTTCCGTACGGCGAATGACTGCTTCTAACTAGGGCCACAGGCAGCAATAGGTCGTGAAGCGACGTCAGCAGTCGGCCATAAGCTGACAGGTCGGCTCTCGGCCAAAAGCGAACATTGACCTTCTAGGGGTGATCCATCTCGGAGACGTGGGCGCTTGATCCCGGTAAATGACAATGGGTTATGATCTTGCATCATTGATTATTTCAACGCGCCATGCGTTATCTCAACGCCCGCGTTAAGTGATTCACTGTGGCCCAGCGCGCACGTCGCGAATATCTCCAGTTCTTAGACGCGGCCAAACTGGCTGCGGAGGAGGCAATTAATGCGTTCAATAGTGTGCGCCGCCCTTACCGGTTCGAGATGGCACTGTTGCTCTTCACAAATGCGTGGGAGCTGCTGGCAAAGGCCGTTTTGCTCCAGAAGAAACAGTCAATAGCCAAGGGGCAGCGCGGCGACACGATATCCGCCGAAGTAGCGATCTACCGGTTGATCAAAGAGCAGGCTCTGACACAGAGTCAGGTGGACACAATACAGCAGCTAGTATCGTTGCGACACGCAGCTTGTCACCATGTGCTCCCGCCAGTGCCTACTGAGGTGATGCAGCATCTGCTTTTCTACTGCTGCAAGTTCTTTCGGGAGACTATTGAAAAGCAGTTCAAAGGCCATGCGAAGGACCTCCAGGAACACTATTTATCGATGTCCTTCGCCGAACTAACAACCTACGCAGACAAAGTCCAAAAGGCAGTCTCCAAAATCAAACGGAGCGATACAGAAAAAAAGCTAGTGTGGTTGCTTGAGAGGGGCATTCAGTTCGATGGCGAAAGTTACATTACCGAAGCGCAGTTTGCGCAGAAGTATCGCGGGAAGAAACGGATTCTTCCGCACCTTAGGCTGAGCGACTTTGTTAAGACTAGCGATATGGTGCGTATAGTGCCCATCGAAGCCCCTAGAAACTTTACCGCGGATATTTCGCTGCGTAAGGGATCGGCGGCAAACGCGTCTTTACCGGTAATAGTAAAGAAAACAGAGATCGAAGCCGACTATCCTTACCTCACTGGTGAATTGGGAGCCCTTCTTGGCAGAAACCAGAACTGGATCTCCAGGGCAGTTCAAGTCTTGAACTTGAAGGGGGATCCGAAGTACCACCAACCCGTCCGAGCTGGAGTCAAGAGCGTGATACACCGCTACTCGGGAGCCGCCGAGGCGAAGTTGCGAGATAAGCTAGGCGCCGAACCCGACTTCAATCCGTACAGAGCAAGCTGACATTAGCCAGCTTTGCCACTCGGTTTCGGCCGCGCATTTGCGCGCTGCCACCCTGTTCCGCAATCGTTAATTGTCCGCTTTGGGTCGTGAGGCTACGTCTGCAATCGGCCAAAAGGAGACGGTCGAGTATTTC
>CAZVHN010000038.1:0-3790 GCA_964626895.1 uncultured Chloracidobacterium sp.
CGTCGTCACCACTCAAGAGCCCGGCGCTAGCGCCACGACCGATAGCAATGGCATGTTTACTTTGAAAGGTCTCAACCCGGGTAGATTGGTCCAACTGGCCGTCACAAAAAATGGCCGAATGATCGGCAGGGGACAGGTCGACGTGCTCGGCGGGCGCACTGCAATAGCGGATTTCCAAACCACATCGATGCCCGGCGGAAGGCTCCCTGTCACCGCGATGCCTGGGGTACTTACCTCAACCGTAGTAGGCAATCGCGCCAGGACACCGGCCCTCAGCACCGGCACTTTAAAGGGGGTAGTTAGAGATGCAGCTGGCCGGCCGGTGCCGTTTGCGCTGGTTCAGGTGCCAGGCGTCGGCATGGCACGCACCAACGGCCAGGGACAATACTCATTCGTGAATGTTCCGGTTGGTATTCATCAGCTAACGGTGCGGCAGAGTGGGATGAAACCAAAGTCCGCGCAGGTGGCGGTAGCAGCGCAAACAATCGCTGAGTCGCGAACTCAATTTGCGCCCGCAGACACGATCGCGCGAAGCCGCCAGTCTCTTATTCAGGTCAGCGCCGGGACGGTGTTGCGCGGAACTGTTCTCGATAATCAGACTCGTCCTCTAGCCGGCGCCAAAATCTCGGTGATTCAGGCGGAGACAACAGTCTCAGTGCTTACCGCACCAACCGGGACTTATGAACTGCGTAATCTGAAGCCAGGGTCATACACAGTCTCGGTCTACAAGGTCGGCTACCAGGTTGCGAGTCAGGCCGTCGCTTTGAAAGCGGCAGCAACTGAACAACGCAACTTTCAACTTAGCCCACTAGCTTCCGCGGCGGTGAATAAGCTGATCAAAAACGCGATTGCGAGCCAAGGGGAAGTTCGCGGAGTTGTGCGAACCCAGACCGGCGCGCCGATCGCCAACGCCAGCATCGAAGTAAGATCCGCGCGGAGACCATTTCTCATTGCCAGGGCGTTAACAAATTCCAGAGGAGAATATGCGCTAAGGCTGGCCGAGGGCAGCTACGATTTGAAGGCCAGGCAGCAACCATTTCTGGATGACATCAACACAGTATCGGTTCGCGCTGGTGGCGCAACTCGCTCGGACTTCGAACTCCGACAGACGAGAATCAGCACTGCCGGCGCTGTAGTCGGCACCACCACGATTCGTCCACTGGAAACTCGGAGAGGACAACTAGCCGGCCGAGTCACAGATGGAAACGGTAAGCCAGTCGCCGAAGCCATCATTGCCCTCCAAAGACAGCGACGCACCACCACGGATCAGGAAGGAAACTACACGGTGGCTCAGCTGACGCCGGACAGTTATCGGATCACGGTGATCAAGGCCGGCTTTACCACAGAAGAGAAAACGATCGATGTTCGCGGCGGCATCTCGACACGCCAGGACTTTGTGCTGAAAACCCCGTTAGGGGCCGTCAGGGACATTGGCAGGCTACCAACGGCTGGAATTGTCGTGGCAAGAAACGGCCAGATCGCCGGCCGCGTTATTGATGGCAAAACGGGCGCGGCTTTAGCGGGCGTGAACGTCTCGATTGCCGGCCAAAGGACAGTCACAACCGGTGCGAACGGTAGTTACTCTTTCACTAACGTCGCGCCTGGAACTTATCAGGTCACTGCCAGGAGGAGCGGTTTCACCGAGGGTCAGAAGAGCATAACTATTCGCGGGGCGGACACCGTTCCTGCGAACTTCGCATTGACTTCAACGTCTCTCCGACCGATTCAAATATTACGGAGGCCATAAGCAGGTGCTCAACGAGATAAGGATCCTTTGTGTTGTTCTGGCTACGGTTTTTTTGGCTGGCTGTGACACGACTGGTAGTCAATCATCGACCATTCCAAAATCCAACGCCAAGCCAGACTCGAAGAATACCCAAACATTCGTATGGGCCGAAACTGGCTTGTCTCTCGCTTTGACGGAAGGGTGGCGCATGGACAGCGAGATCGATGACGACAGTCAGAGAAGAATGATCGGACCCGACAACTCACGATTCTCGGTTCGCGTCGAGACTTACGATTCCAAAGCTGGAAATCGCTCGATCGAGGATGAAACGAATGATTTCTATAAAACTCACGAAAACGCCGGAGAAGACGATCTTCGCTATCTGGAAGTTGACGGTGTAAAAGGCGTTCACTACCTCCGTGACGAAAAAGGCTGGGACGAGAGTTATCAACCCCAAGATCAGAAACACATTATTTGGATGGCGCAACGTATGTACAACGGTACACGACAGATTATTAATGTGACGCTATCGTCGCCCTCCAGGAATTTCGCGAAACATCGCGAGACGCTGTATTGGTTGCTTCAGTCGATTAGATTTCGAACGGGGAAGAGCCATGACTAAAAACACCGACACCGATTTTCAGGAGGAGGACGACGTCTAAAGAAGGCATCCATTCACAAGACAATGCGTGCTGACCAACACAACAAGATCCTGGCCATCGGCTTCGCAGCCTTTTCGGCGATATTCTTCTTTACGTTTGTGCTCTTACTGGTGGTAAGCGCCGGTGTGTTCGTCGCCCTCGGGATCACTTTTGCCAATGAAACCGGCGACAGCAAGCAAGCAGGCATAGGAATACTCGGTGGTGTTTTCGCGATCGTTTTTTACGTTGTGCTTGGACTTATCTTTGTTTTACCGACAGCCGTGGCGAGTTGGAAACTCTTTAAGCGCAGGGAGAGGGCACGATCGTGGGGTATCATCGCTGCGATTCTGGTCGCCCCGATACTGCCGCTCGGAACGATCTTAGGCATTTACGGTTTGTGGTTTTTCTTCAGCGCGGAAGGTAAGCTCTTCTATCTCAATTTCAAATCAGAAGCAAACTGAAGCACTTCAGGTCAACTCGTGCCGTGAACTCATTGCGGATCGATACGAGCCGACAGATGTATTCGTCGAATCAACAAGCTCGTTCTTGGCTTAGCAACCGTCGTGCCGCAGCAAATTGACAGGTGTTACAAAAACTAAAGCCCGCCCAACTGTAACGCTGAGCGGGCTTCGTTAAATAATCCCGGCGACTTCCTACTCTCCCACGCAGTTACCCGCGCAGTACCATCGGCTCCAGCAGGCTTAACTTCCGTGTTCGGGATGGGAACGGGTGTGACCCTGCCGACAGAATCACCGGAAAACCGGTTTGAAATTTCAAATCTGAGATCTGAAATTTGAGATCTCAGATAGAGAGCTTTGAGAATCGAATAGTGGCCGTCAAGGCAATTTGAGATTTAGAATTTCAGATCTCAAAACGCGCAAGCGCGAATTTGTTGCTTGAGTAAATTTTATGGTCAAGCCATGGGACTAATTAGTAGTGGTCAACTGAGCACATTACTGCACTTACATATCCACCCTATCAACCTCGTGGTCTACGAGGAGTCTCACTGGCAGGAATAATCTTGGGTCTGGCTTCACGCTTAGATGCATTCAGCGTTTATCCATGCTCCACATAGCTACCGAGCGCTACGGCTGGCGCCATAACTCGTACACTAGAGGTCAATCCATCCCGGTCCTCTCGTACTAAGGACAGATTCCCTCAATTCTGCTCCGCCCACACCAGATAGGGACCGAACTGTCTCGCGACGTTCTAAACCCAGCTCACGTACCGCTTTAATTGGCGAACAGCCAAACCCTTGGGACCTTCTTCAGCCCCAGGATGAGATGAGCCGACATCGAGGTGCCAAACCCTGCCGTCGATGTGAACTCTTGGGCAGGATCAGCCTGTTATCCCCGGCGTACCTTTTATCCGTTGAGCGACGGCCCTTCCATACAGAACCGCCGGATCACTAAGTCCGACTTTC
>CAZVHN010000039.1:0-10160 GCA_964626895.1 uncultured Chloracidobacterium sp.
TAGACAACACGGTCCTTTCCTCGTAAGAGTGATTTCGCGTGCTTCCGGATGTTGTCGACATTGAATCCGAGGTTGCTCAGCGCTACGTCACCGGGCGCAGAAGCACCAAAGCGATCGAGACAAATCGCGTCGCCTTTCGCCCCAACATAACGGTCCCAACCTTGTCGCACGCCTGCTTCTACTGCCAGCCGCGCAGGGATCGAAGGTGGAAGGATCTCGTTGCGGTAGGCTTGGGGTTGGTGTTCGAAGAGTTCCCAACAGGGCATTGATACGACTCGCGTGGCAAGGCCTTCGTCATGCAGTTTCTCCCACGCCTCGAGTGCGAGGGAAACCTCAGAGCCAGTCGCGATTAGGATTAGTTGCGGTGTGACGTCGCCCTTAACTCTTCCTAACGGTCGGGATACAGCCTCTGCCTCGGCAAGAATGTAAGCTCCACAGCCCAACCCTGCGGCAGAAGCGAAGCGGCTGCGATCAATCAGCGGTACCTTCTGGCGTGTCAATGCCAACGCCGTCGGCGCATTGCGACGAAGGATGGCGATCCGCCAGGCCTCCCGCACCTCGTGATTATCGGCCGGACGAATCACTGCCAGATTCGGTATCGCACGCAGGGCAGCCAGGTGTTCGACTGGTTGATGTGTCGGCCCATCTTCGCCCAGACCGACTGAGTCGTGCGTGAAAACGTAAATCACCTGGACTTCAGACAGCGCGGCAAGGCGAATGGCGGGTCGCATGTAGTCGGAGAAGGTAAGAAAAGTGCCACCGAAAGGAATCAAGCCACCGCTTAGAGACATGCCGGTCAGCGTTGAGCCCATTGCATGCTCGCGCACACCGAAGTGAATGATCCGTCCCTCATAAGACCCGACTTCAAGATCACCGCCACCTTTGATATCAGTATTATTCGAGACGCCCAGATCGGCCGAGCCACCAATTAGCATTGGCATGTGCGGCGCAAGCGCATTAATCACTTCGCCACTGGCGGCGCGCGTGGCCATCGGCTTCGCATCCGCGAAATCCGGAAGATGCTTTTCCCAACCTTCGGGTAATTTGCCGCTCATGGTTCCCTGCCACGCTTTACCGAGATCGCTATACTTCTCCAGATACTTCTCGACCAGTGTCTTCCATTCTTGGTCCTGTCGTGCGCCGCGTTCGATCGCTTGACGAAAATGGGACAGGGCCTCATCCGGGACGAAGAATTGTTTGTCTACGGGCCAACCGAGATGCCGTTTTGTCTCGCGCACCGCCTCCTCGCCCGGCGCATCGCTGTGGGCCTTGCGCGTGCCGGCTGTTGGCATGCCGTAACCAATCGTGGTCTTAACGGAAATCAATGAAGGTTTTGTACCTGCTGATTGCGCTTCGCGAACTGCCGTTTCGATGGCGTCGAGATCGTTGCCATCTTCAACCGTGACTGTGTGCCAGCCATAAGCTTCAAATCTCCTGGGAACGTCTTCGCTGAATGCTAGATCGGTGAAACCCTCAATGGTGACCTTGTTGTCGTCGTAGAGGTAAATCAGTTTTCCCAGCTTGAGATGGCCGGCAAGAGATGCTGCCTCTGATGCGACCCCTTCCATGAGATCGCCGTCGGAAACGATGGCGTAGATATTGTGATCGATGACCGGAAATCCCTCTTTGTTGAACTTGGCAGCGAGGTGGGCCCCGGCCATTGCCATGCCTACGCCGTTCGCAAAACCCTGGCCCAAAGGCCCGGTAGTGATTTCCACTCCCGGCGTCAGAATGTTCTCCGGATGTCCCGGCGTTTTTGAGCCCCACTGACGGAAGTTCTTTATTTCATCAAGCGAAAGATCGTAGCCGGTGAGGTAGAGCAGCGAATAGAGCAGCATCGAGCCGTGTCCGGCTGAGAGCAGAAAGCGATCGCGGTTCTCCCACTTGGGGTTCTTGGGATTGTGACGAAGAAAGCGCGTCCAAAGCACATATGCCATCGGAGCGGCACCCAGGGGCAGGCCCGGATGGCCTGACTCGGCCTTCTGCACGGCGTCGAGCGAAAGGGTACGAATCGTGTTAATGCAAAGTTGATCAAGCTCGGGTGTGTTGTCTGTCTGCTTCTGCATTGGCGCGCTCATTAATGGTTTCCTTATCTAAGTTAAGGCGATTCGATCACACCTTCGTAAATCCGTTGTTGTCGTTTGAGTCCTTCCTGGTAATGCACATGACGTGACATGTTCGGCTCAAACGTCTGCTCCACACGCACCGGCAATCCTGTAATACTTTGTATTTTGCCCGCGGCTTCAAGCGCAAGCAACGCGGCTCCACGAACCGATGCTTCGCGCGCTTCAGAAAGCACAACCGAACGCCCAAGCACGTCTGCAATAATCTGTGTCCAAACTGGAGAAGAGCGTAGCGCGGTGCCTGACGCAAAGATCGCCGCGCCGGGCGCCAGATGGTCAAGCGCCCTAGCGATCAAAGCAAAGCGATATGCGATTGCTTCCATGGCGGCACGCAGAATTTCTATTGGCTGGGTACGCAGGGTGAGACCGAGGATCGCACCGCGAGCTTCGGTTGACCAGCCGGTGCTGCGTTCACCTGCCCAGAAAGGCAACACAGTCAAGCCGTGGGCATCTGGTTCGAGGATTTCGAGGGCAGCCTCGATTGTTTCCGAATCGTCATTAGGCAAGAGCGATTCTTTGATCCAACGATGGAGACCACCACCATCAGACAAAGCACCGCCAACTATCACTCTCTTACGATCTGCTCGATAACACCAAAGCGCTGCGGGCAGTTCAGCTGGCGGCCCACCTTCGTAAAGTACGCGCATCGCGCCTGACGTTCCAATCATCAGCGCTGCTTGCTCGCGCGTTGTGCAGCCGCTGCCAATCGTGTTAGCAGCACCATCACCGATCGGCGGACAAATCCGGGCCTCACTCAAAACGGGCCAACGCGCGGCATACTCAGCCCTCAGACGGCGAGATGCCTGGCCTGTGCTGGAGATCTCCGGAAGACTCTCGTCCGGTATACGAAGCGCCTCGATGAGTTCCCTATCCCATTCAAGCAGCCACTGATTGAATAAGCCCGTTCCAGAGGCCATCGAGACACTGGCCGCAGTCTCTCCAGACAAACGCCGGACAACATACTCCCCAAAGGATACCCAGCGACTGGTAGAGGCAACTGCCTGGGGATGTGCGCTTCTCAGCCAGAGCAGCTTCGCCGGCCAGTAGCTGGGATGAAAGCGGCAACCGGTGCGTGCGTGCACGGCCGTTTCATCGAAACGGTTTCGCAGTTCCTTTACCGCGGCGGCGGCTCGCGTGTCAGCCCAACCGAAGACCGGCGTTGTGGCTAAGCCATGCGCATCCACTCCCAGAAGGCTGTGCCAGAAACAGGAGATGGCGATCAACTGAATCTGGGCGCCGGTTTGATAAGGCTGATCCACTAGCGCGTCGATTGTTTGAGTCACCAACTCAAAGCCCGCCTCAGCGTCCATTATGGCGAGATCACTAATTTCAGAGAGGGTTTGCTGAATGCGCACGCTGGCGCCATCGATCTCACGGCCCCGTTCATCGAACAGCGAGGCACGCACTCCGGACGTACCGATATCGATAGCCAAGACGGCCGCTGTTTTAGATCCTGCCATCACGGAGACGAGTTCAGGCGATGGCTCAAACCCCTCAAAGACCTCATCCAGCACGCTGCTCATCTTAGGTAGTCTGAGTTTTGGACGCGGGAGGTATCCTGCGACATTGAATTGTTGATTAAAGATCTAATCGGGACCACGATTGAATTTCGCCGAAAGAATCGCACAAGCAGCGTCTCATAGTCCAGCTTGACCTCAACTGGGTACTGGTTCATTTTGAGTCCGGAAGTTCAGAGTTCAACCTTTAGGTTGCGACTTAGCGGTGCGGACAAGCTAATAAAGCTAGATGAACTCTAAACCGAACCAGCACCCCTTAACTGTTAGAATGCGCTTTATGAATGCGGAAACACTCAACTGCCCGATGTGCGGCGCTGCCACATCAACCGACGAGCCGCTCTGCAAATATTGTGGCGCCCGGCTGGCCACCATCGCCTGTGCCTCTTGCTTTGGGATGATGTTCCTGGGGAGCAGGCATTGCCCTCGCTGTGGAGCAGCAGCCGCGGCGCGCGAAAGCGGAAGTTTGCCGGCACGCAGTTGCCCGCGCTGCCGCACCGAGATGCAGGCGGTGGCAATCGGATCAACTACCGTTCGAGAATGTGAACGTTGTTTAGGTCTCTGGGTGGACGTGCCGTCGTTTGAGAAGATCTGCGCGGACCGCGAGCAACAAGCGGCGGTGCTTGGCGCTGCTTCGCCCGCTCCGCGGGGCGAAGTCAACGAAAGCGGTAAGGTTCGTTATGCGCCCTGCCCGGAGTGTACGCAGTTGATGAACCGCATCAACTTTGCACGCTGCTCGGGTGTGATTGTAGATATTTGCAAAGGCCACGGGAGCTGGTTCGACCGCGATGAACTCACTCGCATCGTCGAGTTCATCCGCGCGGGCGGGCTCGATGCAGCCCGCGCAAAAGAGAAAGCGGCAATTGAAGAGGAACGCAGGCAACTGCGCCAGGAACAGCTCTCCGTTGACCGCAGCCGCTCCTCGCTGCTTGACATAGGCGCCGCCGATGATCACCGTACTATCGGCATCACGACGGGGATTGCCTCTGCGCGAGGACTCTTAAAACTCCTGGTTGATTAGCTATTCGCAGCTTGTTTCCGTGCCGGGCTGCCTTGCGACACGCGACTCTCGACGGCGCTCCAGTCGATGTTGGAGAAAAACGCTTCGATGTACTTGGGCCGCTCAGTTTTGAAGTCGAGCAGATAAGCGTGTTCCCAAACGTCCATCACAAGTATGGGATCGAAGCCGGCGACATTGCCTGTTTCATGCAGCGAGATCCAGTGATTTGAAAGCCGGTGGTTGGCGGGGTTCTCATAACAGATGGCCCAGCCCACACCGCGCATCTTGCCGATACTCTCAAAATCTGCCTTCCAGATGTCGTAGCTGCCGAAACTCGCTTCCGCCGCTTTCAGGAATTTGGATGAGCGGTCCGGTTCGCCCGTACCCGCGCCGTTTTTGAGGTTCTCGAAATAGTACTCGTGCAGGACCATCCCGTTGTATTCAAAACCGAGACGACGCGTTAGCTCGGAATAGGCCGGCATCTCTTCCTGATCGACTTTCCCATCTTGAATAAACTGCCAAATTTTTTCCGTCAGGTTGTTAGTTTCTTTGACGTAGCCTTCGTAGAGTTTGAAGTGTAGGTCCAACGTCTCGTCCGAAATGCCCTTCAAGCCGCTGAGATTAAACTGTCTGGCCTTGTAAGAATCTGCTGAGCTCATTGCTCACCTCCGTAATACCATGAGGCAGGAGCAGGAGGCAGACGGCAGGACAAAAAACAAACTTTTGCTATTCCTGCCTCCTGCTCCTGCCGTCTGCCGTCTGTCTTTGCTTTACCTAGTTCTTACCGAAGATTACCCAGTCGCCGTGTGATGTGCCCATGAACAGGAGCATTGGAAGCGACAGCCAGGCGTTCGTTCGCGACGCGAGAAAAGCCTGGCGAGCCAACTCCGGCGGCGCCGCCGGCCCAGTGCCGGCCGTGGCCGCAATAATCCGCTTATTGTTCGGCCAGATGATGCCCCAAACATTTAGCATCATGACTATGCCGTAAGCGCCACCCACGCCAATCGAAATGGTCTTGTTGCTGGCCCAGCTCTCGCCACCAGCGGTCAGCATTCCGATGAAGAACTTCACCAGACCCCAGGTAATTATCGCCACCAGCACGAGCATGACGATCGCGAACAATCGTCCATCCTTGGTCAACGCCGCCACCTTCTTGATGATCAGGAATTCCACGATGAACAAAACAATCGGATAGGTTAGCCAGGCAAACAACACCCACCAGAGATTGATATCGCCACCGCCAATCGTCTTAGCGTTATTCACATCAGCCTTTAGTGTGTACATCGCAAAGTAAGCCAGGCCCACCAGCACCGTGACGACCGCACCCCAACGAAAGTACCAAAGTGTCCGCGATAGAAGATCTGGATTGACCTTCTTCTTGGTGTCCGGATCAAGCGCTTTCTGAAATGGAACGTTTACGAGGTTAAAGAAATAGAGCAACCCGATCCAGGCGATGCCTGCGACGAAGTGTGACCAGCGAAGGAAAATCCTCAGGAACGCCTCGCTGTTGGGGGCGTGAAAGATGTCCTGAAACATAGCCAGACTGATGGGGAGATAAACAGTTGACTCGATTAGCATAGGCCCTCCGAGGTGTTAAGTGGGACAGACAGCTTATCTGCCGAATTCACTTGAGTTGTTGGAATTACCCGCGAAGATTACACCCAGACGCTCTTGAGACGCAATAATGTCGATATACTGTAAGTAAATCTAGTTATGATCAACCCAACCCCTTTAGTAGTTTCGAGAGGATGGATCCCGTCACTCAGCCCAGCAGGAGCCACTCAACGAACAGAACCATTTGCGGTAGCCAATGGATCCCACCACTCAGCTCAGCAGGGGTCACTCAAAAGATTTGCGGCAGCCAATGGTTCGGTTGAGTAGCTCCTGCCTGACTGAATGCCGCCTTCCATTGGCTACCGCAAATGGTTCTGTGGGTTGAGTGGCTCCTGCTAGGGCTGAGTGCTGGGATAAGCGGTTAGTCTTCCAGCGGTCGGGGTCCAGCATCCATGCCTCTCACGCTGGCCTGGTTGATTACCCGAACTCTTAGATCGTCATTGATGTGTATCTGACAGGAGAGACGCACGTTGTCGGCGAGCTCTGATTCCATGGCCAGGCGATTGCGCTCAAGCTCGCCCATTTCGCCGGGGTCTCCCGCGAGAAGCTCAACCCGACAAGTGGTGCAGCGCGCATTACCGCCACAGCGATGGAGGATGTCGATGCCCGCATCCTCAATGGCCAACACTAGTTTCTTGTCTTTGGGCGCTTCGAAGGCCACGGGTCCGTTTGCAGTCTCTGCTTCAATCTTCGGCATCAGTCTATTGACTCCAGAAATTTTCGGTTTGATAGCTCGTAGAATTTGGCACAAGTGTGTGAGTTGAGCAAGCGAGCAGGACTCTGAATAGTTCCTAATTGAAATTCTCTGTGCGCCCTTATGTCTCAGCGACTTTTCCGAATGCGCACCGACTTTTGGAGTGCGGTGGCAAGCGAAGCGCGACACCGCTTTGGATGTATTCGGAGAGCCTCACAGCACTAATCCAAAGCGCCGTCGCCGCTACGCTCTGCCGGCGCACTCCAAAGTATCCGCCACGAGAGACCGCCGTAAGGCTGGTCTTCAAGTGAGCGACAATTCCATGAATGTCGCTCCCGCAACTGGATTATGGTAGTAGGCCTCGATCTCTCGAAACCCCAGCGACCGGTACATGGCAATCGCCGTGTCCATCTTGCCTGGCAATGTATCGAGGCGCGTCCGGTCGTAACCAATCTCCCGCGCCGCATCAATTACCGCTTCGGTTAGTTCACGTCCTAAACCCTTCCCACGAAATTCTGGACGCACGTAAAGTCGTTTGATCTCGCACGCACCATCGCCAAGCCCTCGCAGTGCTACGCAGCCGGAAATCTGATCACCATCAAAAGCGAGGAACAGACGGCCAGTCGGCGGAACATATTCCCCCGGAAGTTCCGCAAGCTCCTTTTCAAAATTCTGAAAGCAGAGATTTATTCCCAGCCAGGCCGCATACTCTTCGAACAGTTCGCGCGCGCGATCGACGTCTTCCGGAGATTGGGCTTGAACTATGTTCACCGGGAATCTCAGATGGATCTCAAGAAGGGTAGAAAAGTAGGCGCTCCGAGTAGAAAGCTTGCGCAATATACGAAAGAAGGCCGGGCGTCTCTAACAGACTACCCAGCCTTCCGAATCATGCACCGCGCCTTTGGATATCTTAAGCAGTAAAGGAAGTGCCGCAGCCACAGCTTCCTGTGGCATTGGGATTCGTGAACGTGAAGCCAGAACCCATGACCCCGGTCACATAGTCGATCTGCACACCGTTCAGATATTGAGCGCTGAACATGTCGACGAACAGGCGTACGCCGTGTTCGTTGAGAATGAAGTCGCCCTGACGCGATTCCTCTTCAATATTCAGGCTGTACTGGAAGCCGGAGCAACCACCTGGTACGACGCGGACGCGCAGTCCCGAGGTTTCGGGAAGTCCCTCTTCACTGGCCACAAACTTCTTGATCTCGATAGCGGCCGGCTCAGTAACGTTCAGTGTAATAGTCGGGGCCGCAGTTGTAGCCGCGGGTGTTCCGGTAGGCGCTGTTTGTGTAGACATATCTTAAATCTCCCTCAAATAAATTCCATTGTTTATAGCCAATTGCCGATTTGCGCTGGGACGACTTCATGGCTTGAAAATCGGCAATTGGAAATCGGCAATCTAAAATCCCAAACTCATCTTACTGACCTTTACCTAAAACGACAAGTTCAGGCTTCATTGCCTCGATCGAGACCTGTCGGGCCACCTCCTCGGCCACGCGCCGGAAGGCCTGCGCCTGCGGGGAACCGGGCTGGCTGACTACGATGGGCACCCCCTTATCGCCACCTTCGCGCACTTCAATGCCTAGTGGAATCGAACCGAGGAACGGCACACCGTACATCGCGGCGAGCTTCTGGCCCCCGCCCTCTCCAAAAATGTCGTAGCGGTTGCCGGTGTCCGGCGCGATGAAGTAGCTCATGTTTTCAACCACACCCAGAATCGGTATGGCCACGGTTTCAAACATCCGCAGTGCCCGGCGCACATCGGCGATAGCCACGTCCTGCGGCGTCGTGACTAACACTGCTCCCTGGACCGGAACGAGTTGCGCCAGCGACAACTGGACATCGCCCGTGCCGGGAGGCATGTCCACGATCAGGTAATCCAGTTCTCCCCACTTCACGTCGGAAAGAAATTGTTTTACCAGACCATGCAGGATGGGCCCCCGGACAATCATCGGTTTATCGCCGGGCTGCAGGAAGGCCATCGACATTATGCGGACGCCGTAAGCCTCGATGGGAATAAGTTTATTAACGTCCACTTCCGGGCGCGCCTCGCTGGCGCCCAACATGATTGGAACGTTAGGGCCATACACATCCATATCCATCAACCCTACCCGCGCGCCGTCGAGGGCCAGCGACACCGCGACATTGACGGCCACCGTCGATTTGCCGACTCCACCCTTTCCAGACGAGACCGCGATTATGTTGCGAACCCCCGGCACGGAAACCTTTTCTCCGATGCCGCGCCCTTTGGGCACTTCGGCGTCCATCTTCACGCTGACCGACTGCACACCGGGGAGAGCGCTTACGAGTTCCTTCGCCGCGCCTTCCATCTCTTCCTTCACCGGGCACGCCGGAGTTGTCAGCACGATGCGAAACGAAACATTGCCGCCTTCGATTTTGAGATCTTTGATGAATCCGAGCGTGACGATGTCCTTGTGCAGATCGGGATCCTGGATCTGGCGCAGGGCATCGAGTATGAGTTGTTCGGTCAGTTGTGACATGGTTTTATTAGTAGACGGCTTTAGAAATGGATTATGCCGGAGCGGAAGCCGAATGTCGACTTCGAGGGATTTAGGTAATGTCATATTCTCATAATCGCGCTGCTCGATCCGCATCGGGGACGACCGACAGTAGCTCAGAACTTCAGATGCTTTAGCACTCAACCTTGAATTGACCATTCAAGGTGAGGAAATTTGCAGGTTGGGAAGGTGGGCAAGCGCAGCGCGCCCCCGCTCCAGCGTAGCGTCTTTCATAAGGCTACAAAACCGCTCGATTCTCATGCTGACTCAGTCCGGCGTAGTCTTGAAGAAAACTAAAGTTGATGACGCTACGCTGGAGCGGGGGCGCGCTGCGCTTTGCCCACCTTCCTTACCTGCAAATTTGCTAGGGTTGGATAGTCGTCTCAGTGTTGAGTGGCGGCGGATCTGGAGCGGGGGTGAACAGGCCACCCACTCCCGTAGGTGGGATTCCTGAGTTTTGACACAGTCTCTCTTGACACAGTCTCTTAAGTGCTGGGCTAGATCAGCCATCCGCTGGTGCGGACGAGGCACCGTCAGATCACTAAAATATGACACTACCGGAATTTGAGTAGACGATCCACGAAATCGCACGAAATAAACACTAACGAAGATTTCGTGCCGGTTCGTGTTTTCGTGGATCGCTTCGGTCGGTCGAAACCACCCGGGTTTTGACAAAGCCAGATCGCGCGGATA
>CAZVHN010000040.1:0-1835 GCA_964626895.1 uncultured Chloracidobacterium sp.
AAACTAGAACTATTTTTGCTTGATTCGGCCCTGAATGGCTCTTATCGCCAGGGCCGCTTGTTGTCGTATGCGATCCGAGGAAGGAGCAGCACCGTGCGCGTAAGATTCAATAGCCGGCACATCCTGGGGTTCACCAATCAAGGCAAGTCCGCGCAGCGCTTCCCAGAGACTGTCTTCATCCGAATTGATCGTCACTATCGCCGCCCCGGGCGCGACCTTTGAACCGCTCGGCGCGATGATGCGTTCCAACTTTCCGGGGAGCGGCGACCTGACTTCGACTGTTTTCTTGTCAGGCTGAGTGATGCGAGCGAGTAAGGTCCCACGCGCGAGCAATGCTCCCTCTTTCAAAGTGCTCGCTACCTCGCCTGCTTCGGTCGCTGTCACTACATAAGGACTAAGCATCGCCACGAGCTCAGGGCGTCCACTTGGATCTGCAAATCTCACCAGGGCAAGGGCCGTGTTTCTGCGCACGATCGGTTCCGGATCTCGCACTAGTTTCAAGAGCGACTGATGAAATTCCTCAGACTTGGTATCGAAACCCATCAGCCATGCAGTCGTCAGGCGAAACTCTGTTTCAGGATGACTGGCCAGACTGACGATTTGCGGATACCACTGTTTGGCGGTGGGGTCGCCGCGCTCGAGGCGCTGTTGGATCTGCAAGAGCGCATGCTGGACTCGCCGCGGATGCTTTTCATCAACGAGATACTGGGAGATGTCTGCATCGGATAGGTCGCGGCCGAACCAGGTGAAATACCACGTCAGGAACGCTCCCGTTACAAACAGGACCGCGAGAATCAGGATGGGACCCGAGGCCCGAACGCGCTTTACCTCTGGTGTCGCGATGATTTCTTGGTTATTACCTGTCATCCGATTAACTACGTCGTGGGGACGCAAGCCTATGTGTGCGTCCGGCGTGGCCCTCATTGTAGGGGCGCACCTCTGTGTGCGCGCGCTCCTCACGATCACCCAGCCTGCATCTCTGTCGGCACCGGGCGGACACGGAGTTCCGCCCCTACAACTACGAAGGATAGATGCGATACAGCATCAAGTAGACGATTACGCCGGTCACTGAAACATAAAGCCACAGAGGTAACGTCCAGCGAGCTATCCTGCGGTGCCGGAGGAAATCGCCACGGGCTGCGCGGTAGACCGTAATCAAAACGAGAGGAACGATGACAATGGCCAGGATCACATGGGTGATCAAAATTGCGAAGTAAAAAGGTCGAACAATTCCCTGCCCTAAAAAGCGCGTGTCACCATGATAGTAGTGGTAAGTCAGGTAGGAAATCAGGAAACAAGTCGACGTCACCAGGGCAGCAATCTGACAGTTTCGGTGCGCTCGAATAAACCCGGCCCGAATAAAACCGTAGCCCGCCATCAAAAACAGCGCGCTGGTAGTGTTCAAAAAGGCGTTTAGATGAGGCAGGTAGGAAATGTATTCAGGCATTCAAGTCTTTTTTTCGCGCGGCTTCGTGTGATTTCGTGGATCGAGTTTTTGCCCCCGGAAGGCGATCCACGAAATCACACGAAGAATCACGAAACTCAAAGCGCTTCTCTATCATTAATGACCGGCGGCGGCTTGCCTTCCCTTCTCTGTCAGGGAATAGAAGTCATTTCCGAGTTCCTCGAGCAATCCCTCTTTCACCAGTCGTTCGACGATATCAAATACTCTGGTACGCGCTTCCGGATCATTGCCGCCGGCCTCAAACAAGGTGTGCAGGTCCAGCGCGTCTTTCTTCCACGCTGCAAAGCTTCCCAGTACTTCTTTTGTGAGCTCGTCCACGGTTAGAACAGACTCCGCTAGACGTCCTCTGATTGCTTCTGTTTCATCCTGG
>CAZVHN010000041.1:0-4394 GCA_964626895.1 uncultured Chloracidobacterium sp.
TGGCCGAGCGAGAAAGACAGCAAAGAAAATGGGGATCTCAAAGGACTATTACGGTCCGGATCAGGATCCGATAGGCTTGAGGATTGAGAACTATTGTTCAGAATGTCTCTGGCGGCTGGTGCTCCGCTGCCCCTTCAAAGAGCGCGCACAACAACGACGCTAAAAGATCTTTCATCATGACGATCCCTTAAATAAGATGAGCGCGCAACAGCTTGTTAGGCGACGCTTTAACCCTGCTCACCTCATAGCTATAAGGAGATTCGGTTTTTCCGCACAGGTCAGTAATATTACTAGGAATCAATTGAGTCCTTTCCCCGGAACCAGGGAACGCGCGAATTCCAGGAGTTGCTCAAAGTTTTCCGCATAGAACTCTGACGGAAAGCGCTGCCTTAGCAAACGATCCGCAAGACCGTCGCCGCCCACGGCGATCGCGCTGTGTAACTTGCCGGCTGCCTTTCGCACCTGAGCATAGTCGCGCGCGAGGCGGTCCGGGTCGGTCATTAGTTTTGCGGAAATGCATAGCAATTGCGGGCGGTGCTTGGCCAGTGCCTCGACCAGAGTGAAAAACGGTGTGTTGGGTCCCAGATTGATCACATTCCACCCATCAGCCTCGAGCAACGCATGCAAAAGGTGGATCGGCAACTCATGAAGGTCGCCTTCAATTCCACAAACCAGGGCCCGGGTCTCGGTGGGAGGCGACACATGGATCACGCTGCGCAACTTGTGCACCGAGGTAGTCGCCGTTTGCGTAGCCAGATGCTCGTCGGCGATGGTCAGCTCGCCGCGATACCAGAGGTCACCGACTCGATGCATGGCCGGCGTTACCACTCGATCAAACAGTGAGGCTAAACTCTGGCCGTGCAAATAAGCGCTTATCAATGAAGCCGCCGTTTGCTTTTCGTCACCCTCCGTCAGATGCCGAAATAAGCGAGTGGGCGAGAGCTCTGCCCGAGACGATCTCTTGCCTGCCGTGCGAGCTGGGGTCTGCTGAGTCGGCGCTACCCCGCGCTCCCGCTGAAACCGCGCAATCTCTGCCGAACCGAAGCGCCGATGGCCCCCGACTGTCTTTTCAGATTGGATATCGCCAGAGTCAGCCCAGCGCTTGATTGTCGCTTCGCTGACGCTTAGAAGCCTGGCTACTTCTTGAGTTGTAAGTGCAGTGCCTGCCAATCGTCTCTTCCCCACGAAATCTGGTTTCGACCACTGAGTACGTCCCGATGGGTACTATATCAGAAACCGCTTATTTCGACTACCACAATGAGTTTCAGGTTAATATACTTGACAGCATGGAGATGCTGATGTATATTCCAAATCGCTCAAAACGCTCAGAAATAAAAACGCCTGAAATTGGGGCGATTACGATGCGGAACTAAAAACAGGCTCCTGACGGAGCCGCAACCAAGGAGAAAATAGTCAAACATGAAAACAATCAACTCAGTACTGAAACAGGCGATCAGCTTTGCTTTTGCCCTGTCTCTATTAGTTGCCGTCGCCGTGGCGCCGAATGTTACGGCCTCTGCAAACGGCTCGGCCGTTCAGAAGTCGGGCGACATAGTCGACACCGCAGTGGCAGCCGGAAGTTTCACCACCCTGGCCAAGGCGCTTGAAGCCGCCGACCTGATCGACGCTTTGAAAGGCGAAGGTCCTTTCACTGTCTTTGCGCCAACCGACGCGGCATTTGCCAAGCTTCCAGCCGGCACGGTTGCTTCGCTGCTCAAGCCTGAAAACAAGGAAAAGCTGAAGGCGATTCTGCTTTATCACGTGGTCTCTGGCAAGGTCACTGCCCATGACGTTATGAAACTCAATGGCCAGTCGGTCACGACACTTCAGGGCGGGATGGTCAAGGTAAGCACCAAACAAGGCGTGCGGGTGAATGACGCCAAAGTAACCCAGACGGACATCGACGCTTCGAACGGCGTCATTCACGTCATCGACACCGTGTTGATGCCACCAAGCTCGACAGGGAAAGTTCACAAAAACACACCAAGAATGTAACGGCGCGCTCGCGTGCCGTCAGTTGGACTGCGGCTTGGCGTCAAACCGAGGCAATCCTAAACAACCATAAGGAGAATCATGGAACGGAAATTTGATATCGTTGACACAGCAATTCAAGCAGGGAAGTTTTCCACGTTGGCCACGGCCCTGAGGGCCGCAGGGCTCGTCGAGACGTTGAAAGGTGATGGTCCCTTCACCGTTTTTGCACCGACAGACGAAGCTTTCGCTAAGCTGCCACAGGAGACTTTGCGCGAGCTGCTGAAACCCGAAAACAAAGACAAGCTGACTGCCATCCTCACGTACCACGTCGTCGCCGGCAAGATCATGGCGCGTGATGTGGTGAACGTGAACACGGCCACAACCGTGCAAGGGCAGTCGATCAAGATTGATGCAAAAGATGGCGTCAAGATCGACGGCTCGAAAGTCATTACTGCCGACATCGAGGCCACCAATGGCGTTATACACGTGATAGACGCAGTGTTGATGCCGTCGAACGCGGCTGCGGCCTAATCGAGTAACGAGCAAGGGGGGAAGGGGGCCGCGGCAACTCGGACGAAAGGGCCGCGGCTTCCTAACATTCAACTATTAGGAGGGAAGGTCAAATCTGAAAATCGGACTTATTAATATTGGGAGCGGCGTTCATTTCGTTCCTCTTCTCAGTCTCACTCTGGTTCGGTCTGCTGGGACCAGCAAACAAAGAGGCCGCTGTTTTCGTCGGACTGTGGGTCCCGTCGATATTGACGACAGGCATGTACTTCAAGCTAAAGCTGGGAGTCAGATAGCATGTCTGAATGGACCATATTCGGAGTCGGCCTCTTTACGTCAATGCTGCTGGCCACGGGTCTATTTTTCACGGTTCGCGAATTTCGCGACATAGCGAAGGATCCGGAGAGGCACGAACCCAATTATCAACCAAGCGGGAAAGCGGCCGCGCTTCGGCGCCGGTCGCAGCCAATGAAGGGATACCTAAAGACGTGATATTCGGTAAACTAACAGCAATGATGCTGCTGGCGATATTATTCTTTATGACTTGGAGTGGACATGGGTACGAGGGAAGACAGCCGCTGACCGTGGTGCCGTCAGTGGATCTCGCGAAGTATGCCGGCCAATGGTATGAGATCGCCCGATTGCCCAACCGCTTCGAGAAAAAGTGTGTCAGCTCCGTCTCTGCAACTTACTCCCTGCGCGCCGACGGAAAAATAGACGTGCTCAATCAGTGTAAGAAGGCTTCGGGCAAACTCCAAACGGCGAAAGGCAAGGCGAAAGTAGTTGATAAGAAGTCAAATGCCAAGCTGAAAGTCACATTCTTTTGGCCATTCTACGGCGATTATTGGATTCTTGATCTTGGAGCCAACTACGAATACTCGGTGGTCGGTGACGAGAGTCGAAAATATCTTTGGATACTCAGCCGGACACCGCAGATTGACGAGGCGCTCTATCAGGGGTTACTCGCGAAAATGGCTAACCAGGGCTTTGACACCAGTCGAATGATCAAGACGCCGCAGCCCTAGCAGTCAGTGTTTCATACTCGATTCGCAAGGCGGGAAGAAATTGTCCGGTGGCTGGCAAAACAGCGTCGCCGGCCTGCTGGGGGTGTGATAACTTCTTAAGAAGTACAAGGGGTATGAGAATACCAAATTGAATAAGCACTCTATTCTGCTCACTGGAGCAACGGGTTACGTAGGCGGTCGGCTGCTGAAGGTGCTGGAGGCTCAGGGCCATACCTTAAACTGTATTGCTCGCACTCCAGCGTATTTGCGGTCGCGTGTGGCGACGACGACGAGTGTTTTCGCGGCGGACGTGCTCGACAAAGAATCCCTCAGGCCTGCGTTAGCTGGAATGGATACGGCTTATTACCTTATCCATTCGTTGGGTGAGTCGAAGGGATTCGAGGAGCAAGAGAAAGTTGGCGCGCAAAACTTCGCCGTAGTGGCCTGAGATTCTGGCGGCAAGCGCATTATTTACCTTGGAGGGAGGGGCAACGATCGGGAAGAGCTTTCACCGCACCTTCGCAGCCGCCATGAGGTAGGAAGGATACTGCGTAACTCTGGCGTACCAACGCTGGAGTTTCGGGCTTCGATCGTACTCGGATCCGGAAGTCTTTCTTTTGAGATGATCCGGGCACTGACTGAGCATCTACCAATAATGGTTATGCCTCGGTGGGTTTCGGTTTTGGCCCAGCCAATTGGGATTCAGGATTTGATTAGCTACCTGATGCAAGCCCGCGAGATTCCGCTCGAGGCGAGCGAAGTCGTGGAGATAGGTGGCGCCGACCAACTCTCTTACCGCCAACTGATGAAAGAGTACGCCCGCCTAAGAAATTTGAAGCGGGTGATGATGCCTGTTCCAGTGCTCACTCCCTGGCTCAGTAGTCTGTGGTTAGGTTTTGTCACTCCCCT
>CAZVHN010000042.1:0-2735 GCA_964626895.1 uncultured Chloracidobacterium sp.
GGAAAGAACAAATCCTTTTTCTTTTTGTCCTACGAAGGTCTCCGAGAAAACACAACCAACTCTTCTGTGCAGTATGTCGAGACGGAACAGTATCGCCAGAGCATCATTAGTCTTCGTCCCGGGGGCGCGACCGCGACAGTGTTGGGCTCTGCGGGAGTTGCGCCGCGCATTGGCGGAATCTTGACGCCTTCATGTTCAGACGTGAACTTGAACGACAACCTTTGTCAGGTTGTGACGGGTGGTCTCGACGTCGGCTCGCCCGCTGGGGGTTTGCGCCAATACCTGAGCTTCGGCAACCGAGGTCTAAGTGGGGGAGGACTGGACGGTATCCCCGATATCCAGAGAGTCGCTATCAACGCGCCCAGTATTAACCGACCCAATCAGTATAATGCGCGGCTCGATTTCACGCCGACCTCCAATGACCAGATTGCGTTTAGCACTTACCTCACTCGCGGCAGTTCTGTCGGGAGTGACGGGGGCGCCGCTGCACGCCAACAAGCTGATATTACAGGCACTCCTCGTAATACAGCTTTGACGTTTCTCTACAACCGCATCCTTTCATCCACCACGCTTAACGAAGCTCGCTTTAATTTCACACGCTTTGCTTTTGATGAGGTTTCCTCGTCAAGCGAAACCAACTTCGGCATCCCTCGGATCGAGATTGAAAATACGCTAAGGAGTGGCCGAATTCGATTTGGAGCAAATCAAGCAGAAACGACTCCAGGAATTTTCTCTGAGAGCACATACGAGTTCCGCGATGTGTTGAGTAAGGTGGTTGGCGATCATGCATTGAAGTTTGGCGGCGAATTCCGAAAGGAGCAGAATGACGACAATCTTAACGGCGGCGCCCGGCCGTTGTTCACGTTTGCCGGGCTCTTTAACTTTGCCAATGATGCGCCGCTCTTTTATCAGATCAATGCCGATCCACGCACCGGCGGTCCGGCGGACGCGCAGCGCCATTTTCGTTCCGGCGGGTACGGGCTTTTTCTGCAGGACGATTGGAAGGTGCGACCCAACTTAACGCTGAATCTGGGCCTGCGTTACGAATACTTCGACGTTCTAAAAGAGAAAGATAATAAGGTGGCCAACTTCGTGTTTGGCCCGGGCGGTGGTTTGGCGGGTTCAAAAGTAGTTCCGGTCGGTGAGCTTTATGATCCAGATCGCAACAACTTTGCGCCGCGATTGGGATTCGCCTACAGCCCCAAGTACTTTGGCCTGGAACAGAAGCTCGTGCTTCGGGGCGGATTCGGTGTCCAATATAACCGCATTCCCGAGGTGGTCTTCACCAACACGCGCGGCAATCCTCCATTCTTCGCGCGTTACCAGATTTGCTGCGGCACATCGGCGTCTGATTTCAGCACTCCGTTTAATGGCGGGCAGATTCTCTATGCCCTTGGTTCCAGCAATTCGCCATTCAGTTATCCCGCGAATCCGGCGCTGGCTGTGGGTATTGATCCCGCGACAGGCACCCCTCCCAATCGGACAGTTGAAATCTATGGCGCGCTCGCGAATACCCCTACAGCCTACGTCTACACCTATTCATTTGAAGGTCAGTATGCCATGCCGGGTAATCTCACGGCAGAGGTCGGCTATCAGGGAAGTTCCAGCCATAAGCTAATCCGTCTGGTCAACCAAAGGTTCGTCCAACGGGCGCCGAATAATTTCTTCGCCTTTGCGGTCTTCATTCCGACGCCTGATGTAAACGCAAACTACAGCGCGCTAAACGCTCGACTCTCGCGAAGGTTCTCCAAAGGGTACCAGTTTGACGCCATCTACAGATGGGCCAAGAGCATTGATACACTGTCCAACGAAGGACCAGGTGCCGTCACCAACCAGACCTTTCCCCAGGATTTGCGCGAAGAACGTGGCCCATCGGATTACGACGTCAAACACAACCTCGCGTTGTCAGGCCTTTGGGATTTGCCCATCTTCAGAAACCGCAAAGATGCTCTGGGAAAAGCGCTCGGCGGTTGGCAGATTAATGGCATCCTGACAGCACATACAGGCTTTCCCTGGACTCCTCATACCGGCCAGTGTGTCAGCGCTCCTGGCAGTCAGGACTTCATCTGTCCTTCACGTCCGACACGCTATTTTGGCGGAGCGCTTGGCGACACGAGTAATGATGCCTTTATCCGGCCCGGGGGAAATTTCCCGGGAGGCGGGCTGAGATACTTTGATCCTAACAATCCCGGAGGGCTGCTGAGACCGGGTATTGCACGCAACTCTTTCCGCGGGCCAAAATATTTCGCGGTTGATTTGAGTGTCGCGAAGCGTACAGGGCTACCAAACTTCCTGGGCGAAGGAGCTTTCCTCGAGGTTAAAGCGAACTTCTTCAACGCCTTTAATAATTTGAATCTTGCTCCGTTCGGTTTCTTTTCATCGACAGTCGATAACCCGAACTTTGGCCGCGCCGAAAGAGGGCTAGCCGGCAGAGTCGTTGAGCTACAGGGACGATTCAGCTTTTAGTGCACGGGACCTTTTGAGCGGATGGATGGCACAAGCAACGCATCCATTCGCTCATTTTTTGAGGTCGCTCAAGATTTTATCCGCCATAACGCATCAGTTTCGCCGCATGAGATTAAGTCTGATTAGGCACTCTCCACCGAGGTTACGGGCGAGTCAAAGAAGACGGGTCGGTATTTTCAGATTCAATTTCGTTGCCTTGCTGTGGTTGAGATTTGCGCACTTCCTCAAGTTGCTTGAATGTTGCTAGCTCGCGATCGGCCTCTTCTTTA
>CAZVHN010000043.1:0-2810 GCA_964626895.1 uncultured Chloracidobacterium sp.
CGCGGCAGAAGGTAGCCAGGGGCAAGCGCCTGGCGCGCCGCCCCGGGGTTAGGTCAATAACACACCCGCCCTGAAAGGGCGTAAAGAACCTCGCCAAACCTGAGTATCTGGAAATGTTGAAACTGTAGCGCGATTGAATACGACGAGCGCCATGTTTGGTGATGCTTGCTGCGCCCTTTCAGGGCGCGGTTTCGTTTGTCGGACCTGATCCAGGGGCTGCGCGCTAAGCCGCTGGCCCCTGGCTACCCTCTGCCGCGCCTCCGGCGCTGGTTGAGTTGCCCTCTCCACAAAACTGCCTGCCGCTGGCGTTCTAGACCGGTAACCGCCCAAAATCCACGAGCAGCGGGGCCAGCGTGTCGACAATCAGGTCGTGGGCCACGCCGTTGCTCGCAATGATCCCGTTGCGGTTTTGCACTTCGGGTGAGTTGTATTCGAGTGGCCGGCCAAAGAGATCCGAAAGCCGCCCGCCTGCCTCGGTCAGGATTATTTCCGGCGCACACGTGTCCCACTGCTTCGTGCGCGCGGAGAGATGCACGTAGAGGTCGCACTGTTGTTCGACGATCAGACCTACCTTGATCCCTACCGAGCCACGCCGAATCTCCTCCTGGACCCTAAAAGCTTGGACCACTTTGTCCATCCGCGGGCTGCGGTGAGACCGGCTTGCGGCCAGCCGCATGAGCGAGAGCTCTTTCTGATCGGACACTGCCGCTCGCTCTGGTTTAAGATCGGGCCGCATGATCCAGGTCCCCAGTCCCCGAACGGCGTGATAAAGCACACCCGTCAAGGGCTGATGGACGACGCCCAGCACACATTGTCCGTCTTGAGCCAGGCCAATTTGCACCGCGAAGTCTCCATTGCCATCGATGAACCCATTAGTGCCATCGAGCGGATCAATCATCCAAACTCGTCGTTTGTCGAGGCGGTGTGCAGTGTCCACCGATTCTTCAGCGAGAATGCCATCATTGGGAAACTCCTTCCGAAGCGCTTTAACGATTAACTCGTTCGCAACTCGGTCAGCCTGGGTCACCGGCTCCCGATCATCAAACCCGCTCTTCTGTTCAATCTGAAGCGGGCCTTCGTAGAACTCGAGGATGGCGGCGCCGGCCTCGCGCGCGAGATCGAGGGCCACGCGAAGCTCGTGGTCAAGAGTCTGTGGTTGGAGTGTTCCGGTCATCAGTTCAACATCGTGTCACACTATCCAGTTGCTGATCTATATTTGCAACGCCCGCCCAGATTGAGATGTGCCCGATGGATGAGGTCAGTACCACCACTCGGTAGAGATTGTGTGAAAACTCAGATACCACCGGCTTCAGCCGCGTGGTACTTCAGTTTTTACCTAAGCACGCAAGTAGCTAGTGCCTTCCTGGATACCACCGACTTTAATCGTGTGGAGTGTCAGCTTCGGCCTTGGTGGACTTAAAAACAGGCAAAAGTTGAATCTCCACACGACTAAAAGTCGGAGGTATCTACGGAACTGAGCCATGTCGCCATTAGGTTCAAATTGAGAGACCACGCGGCTGAAGCCGGTGGTATCTCGGGTTTTCACACAGTCTCGGTAGCGGGTGGGTTCAGGCTACTCATCACTCACGTGGCGGTCTCATGAGGTCAGTACCATCCTCAGACTTTGATGATTGAGCATAGTAACGAGGACCCACCCGCTACCGCGAGGTGGTACTGACCCGTTATCTAACCCGTTTCTCGCCGCGCCGCCTCACGAATGATCTCCAGCGTCTTATCAATGTCCGCCTGCCTCGTACGGAAGTTTGTGATGCAGGCTCGCAGCGCAAACCTGCCGCGAAGAGTCGCATTGGACAGATAAGCCTGGCCGCCACGTTGCACTGCCAGCATCAGTCGAGTGTTTAGTTGATCGAGTTCCCGGTCGATCCGGGTTCGCTCCTCTGCCGACGCCGACGCCAGACTGTCCCTCGTCCCTATGGGCCGGTAACGAAAGCAGCAGATACTCAACTCTACCCGCGCCAGCAACTCAAAGTCGTCCGCCTCGTCAACACATCGCCCCAGGTGTTCTGCCAGTGAGTTGTCTTCGCTGATCGCCGCGGCTATGCGAGTTATGCCGTAGTAACGGAAGGTCAACCAAATCTTCAGCGCCCGGAATCGGCGCGACAACTCTATTCCGTAATCCCAGTAGGCGAAGGCCTCGTCCCTATCGGCCTGCTCGAGGACCTTGATGTAGTCGGCCTCATCAGAGGCGAAGGCCGCACGAGCAGCAGCCTGATCGCGAAACAACAGGCAGCCGGCGTCGATAGGAACATATAACCACTTATGCGCGTCAAGCGACACAGAGTCAGCGCGATTGATCCCGGCGAATAGCAATCGTTTCCGTTCGTCAAGAGTCGCGGGCGCACCGTAGGCTCCATCGACGTGGAACCAGAGATCAAACTCCGCTGCCAGGTCTGAGACTTCATTAAGAGGATCCACTGCTCCGGTGTTTACCGTGCCCGCGCTGGCCACCACGCAAAATGGTTTCAGCCCGTTTCGCAGATCCCCCTGCACCTGTTTACGCAACGCTCGAACATTCAAGTGAAAACTGTCATCCGACTCAATCGTCCGCACCTGATCGCGTCCAATACCCAGGATCTCGGCAGCCTTCTGGATCGACATGTGCACTTGATCCGATGCGTAGATTGTCATCGGCGGGGCGCAACTCCAGAGACCCTTGCGCGCAATGTCATCTTTCGCTTTCGCACGGTGAGCGATAAGCATGGCTATCAGATTCGCCATGGATCCGCCGCTGGTGAGCAACCCGTGAGCTTCTTCGCTGTAACCGATCATCGAGCCCAGCCAGCGCACTA
>CAZVHN010000044.1:0-6312 GCA_964626895.1 uncultured Chloracidobacterium sp.
TCCAGTGGGACGAGGCCCGCGAGATGGCGGCGGGCGGTATGAGCATAGGTGGGCATACCCACCGACACCAGGCGCTCGCGACGCTCGATGACGCGGCGCAGGGGGCCGATCTGGGACGCTGCGCCGATCTGCTTCAGCAGCATCTGGGCGCGAGGCCGCGCCCCTTCTGCTATCCGTACGGCAAGACCCATTCGTTCACCGCGGGGACGGTGGCGCATCTGCAACGCCTCGGGTTCAACTGCGCCTTCACCACCGAGCAGGGCCGGAGCGAACCGGGCGCGGACCTCTACCGGATCCGCCGCATCGACGCGAACGACGTCAAGGTGAGCTAGGACGTGCGGTATCGTCGGCATCGTCGGGGCCTGCCGCGTCGCGCGACCTGGTCGAGCGTATGGCGGACGCGCTCGCGGAGCGGCTCGCGTGGCACGAGGAGGCGACGTTTGGCGGGATGCCCACGAACGCGATGACGAAGGTGTTTGACGAGGCCCGCCGGCTCGGTATCATCGTCCTCAAATTGACCACTGATCCTGCTCATGACCCGCCGGATCGAGATCCTGCGCCGGGGCGGAGGGAGCAAGCATCACCATAAGGCCCGTTATGTGCACTCCGGGACATGTTCCACACCTGCTCCCGGCGCGCGGGCTCGGCGACGCGGGATCGCGGTCGTACGACCTTTTGCGACGCCCAACGTGCTGCTCTTTTTCAGGGGGTTCGAAATGAATCTATTGGACGTAATACGATCAAAGCGATTTCTCTACAGGTTCCTCGAAGAATTGCTGGGTGCGAAGACGTACAGGGATCTCTATAAGGCGGACACCGGCAAACAGCTCCCGGCCCCGAAAACGGAAACCTGGCAGAAACTATTCATCCGGGAAACGTCTATCGGACGCGCCCTGCTCGACGCAGCCGGCGCTGTGCTGAACGTCCCGGAGTATTTGCTGGCCAGCGGCAAGATTCAAGACCTGGAATCGTTGTACTGGTATAAACGGATCATGGATACCTGCAACGAGCCAGTCTCTACACCGGATACCTGTGCAGCATGATGGAGAAGCAGACATTACCCTTTGTGCCTCTTGTGCCGGCCCTTGCAGCCCGCGTGGACGCGATGCTGAAGGCGTACGACATACATGTTTGCAAGGCTTCGGAGATTGCGGCATACCAGGCCTTTATCCGTCGGGACTGGAAGGAAGGGCATCTGTACGGAACCAGCAAGGCTCTCCTGGACTGGCAGCATTTTGACGCCAATGCACGATGCTATAACATTGTTCTCGCGCTTCATAAGCCGTCGGGCGACCTGCACGCGACGCTGGCATTCATCCCGACCCGGCAGTTCGACCCGGCCTTACCCAACTACGATGTATGGCTCGGGTTGATCAAGATCCGGGAGGACGTCAAGGCGTCCGGACTAGGCCAACCCCTGGTGCGCACCCTCACGGAACTCAAGGGCGCACGGTCGGCCGGCGCCCTCGGACTTACCCGTGCGGGATTCAGAGGAATGCAGCGCCTAGGTTTTCACATGGGGACCATGAACCATTATTACATGGTCAACCGGACGATGACATCGTTTACCCTGCTCGGCGGCTACGGAGGCCGTGCAGTTGCCGAGGAGGCCGAGCCGACGCGGGGGCATAAACTCGAGTGTTTCGAGGAACAGGATGTGACGGGGACAAAAGCCGTTCTCGGCGAGTTTTCGAATACGGTGCCCCAGAAGTCGCTCTCCTATCTCTGCCGCCGCTACCTGCGACATCCGTTCTACACGTATCTTTGTTATGGCGTCTTCGAGCACGAGCGGATCCGCGGTATCCTGATACTGCGGAAAGCCGGCTTCGAAAACGGCACGGCGCTTCGGGTCATCGATTTCTACGGCAACGTCGAGGGACTGCGCGGCATGGCCGCACCGTTCCAGGAATTGTTGAGACAACACGGTTCCGAATACCTGGACTTCTACAATGCGGGTATCGACCCCGGCATCATGCGGGCCGCGGGTTTCCTGTTGCGGACGGACGGCGATGCGATCGTTGTGCCGAACTACTATGAGCCGTTCGAAAAGCGCAATGTAGACATCGAGTACGGCTGGATTGCCGCGGAGGAAACGCCCTACATGATTTACAAGGGGGATTCCGACCAGGACCGGCCGAGCCGGTTGGACGGCTAGTTTTCGAGAGGCAACGGGACGGCCTGGCCCGAGGCGCTGCTTTGCGCAACGGCTTCCGTAAACTCCATGTAGCGGACGCCGATTTCGAAGTCCGTAAACGCCAGGTCTTCCTCTCCGCGAATCGGGCTGATAAATTCCTCTTCGACGCGCCATCCCCGTTGACACTCTTTGGGCGGCGTAATGTCCTCGAGGGCTTCATCACCCCGCGCCGCCGCGTAGACCCGCCCTCGCGCGCGATCCTGGCGCATCCTGGCAAGGAGTTTTTACCGATGACGGCGGCTTTGCGGCGCACGCAGCCAATAGCGGGTGCATAATGCATTGTCCTACGAGAGTCGAGTTTCCCACCGTGCCGCACGCGGTACCGTGGAAAACTCTCGCAACGCAGTTCATCACTTATCCAACCAGAAATTCTGTCCAAATGCTTGAAACCACCTCTCCTGCGCTGCTACGACCTCTACTGCAGCGGTTTCCACCACTCGACCACCGAGTCTATCGAGCTGGCGGCGGACCGCATGGGGTCGAGGCCAGGCGCGTCGATCTCCTCGTCAAGGAACTCAATCGGGCGTTCTTCGATGCAGAGACTCATGGTTGGGATTACGAGTAATCGGAACGTGCTACACTTTGACACCTCAGCGTCCGCTGGAGCGCAAGATTATTTTCAGCGCAACACCCGTCACTACGTGATCGACCGCCTGGTTTTTGGACATCGACAAACTACCGGAACTCGCGTTTGCGCAGCATCTGGCGGACAAGCGGCTTGCATAGATTCCTTCCGCGGCTCCTGGCGGAACAGGAAAAGGCACCAACCTATATGAACCCAGCTCTCAAGAGAACAACCTTTTACCGGACACTTCTGCATTGAAACTATCTCTTGCGGACCCCCGGCTATCGGGTAAGGGATTGTAAAGCTCGGGCCGATTTCCGGCAGTTCTGCCGTGAGTCCGGGGGCGTGGGACTTCGCCACAATCTTCTGCCTGGAGGTCGTAAGCCTAAGGCAGCGTCGATTGTTAGAAACATCACCCTTCTGTACGTAAAGGTTGAAGCGTTGGTGATGAAGGTTCTGCAGATGGCCGGTTTTGAAACTGTTGTGTTCGGCATGGCCGGTAGACGTGGATACGACTTTCTGCGCTATGACTGGCTCGCGGGGAACAAGACCGGATTTGACTTGTCCGACTTCGGCGTCCAAGGAGATCTAGCTTGGATCAACCAGCAATTAGCCAGACTTGGCGGGCTTCACGATTGGCTGGCGCGCGAATACCAAGGAGTCCGTGTAGGTCGTTTCGTAATCGAGTCGGCTCTGCGAGGTCTAATAGTGGGCAACTCGATTTCGCCGATCTCCCTATTCAAGCGACATTGAGGCGGACTCTTGAATCCAGTGTGTGTTACGCACAGGCAGCTGTTCGCCTGTTGCGTGAGCAAACCCGATTGTGCGCTATTCATGGATCGGGGGTACTCCGGAACGGGCGAGGTCTGTTATCTCGCGATCAGCCAAGGGGTCGATACCCTAACCTGGAATTTGGGCTATAAGAGCAATCGTCTGCTGTTCAAGCGTTACCATCCCGGTAATGGAAGTGATCACCCCCTGTCTCCATCAGATGAATCGTGGCGCCAGCACTGCTCGATGCCTTGGAAGCCTGAATATGGGCAACAAATTCGGCAGGAGCTCTTGCAGTGTTACGAGGCTCAGGATTGGTTTAGCGTCGTTGGTACTCAGTTTGATAAGAAATTCTCTCCCAACAGATGACTCGACAAAAATTGGGTCTATCATCCGATCGAAAAGTTGCGGTGATTTTCCCTCATATCCTTTGGGACGGGTCATTTTTCTTCGGGAAGGACCTTTTCGACGATTACACCCAGTGGTTAGTTGAGACGATCCGGGCAGCAGCAGCCAATCCTCGGCTGCAGTGGGTGTTAAAGCTCCATCCGGCTCATATTCATATGATTAAGGCGAAGCAGGAGAACACTTCGACAAGCCTGCCGAACTTAAATTGATCGAACAATCATTTGGCAATCTGCCCGCTCATGTGACGATTGTTTATCCCGAGACCGAGATCAGCGCTTACTCCCTTTTCATCAGAACAGGTAGAACTTGCGGAGCAATATGCCTACGGGGTCTTTTTGTGCCGCCCCTTTAGTCTTTCGAACGCATCGCTCGAATACGAGCAGGATGGTTTGGCAACGCCGAAGTTGACAATTAAATGCTAAACACGTCGACGTGGCTGAGCGCCCCAGACATGCGACAGCTTGCCAATTGGATCGCCGATGGCAAGGCTGAAGACATGCTGATATTCTCCCCCCTCCGCAAATGGTAGATTGAGCTAGACTGTCAAGTACGCACTGCATAGCTAGACCATTCATCCCACAATCGGCTTAAGCGGATTGCTATAGGGATACATGTTGCTGGGACTTTCATTTGTTCCAGACCATCATCGTTACCAACCTAAGACTTCAGGCGTCCCTAATATTAATATTTATTGAACAAAGAAAGTCAAACCCATGCTGTTAAACGAGGGTTCGCAAGTGTTTCCCTACAATAAGGCTGATTATGAAGAGGTTCCTTGTAATCTCTGCCAAGGAAGGGATGTTGTCAGACTTGGGAACAGGGATCGGAATGGCATGAGGGTTCGAACGGTAATTTGTAAGAGGTGTGGTTTTATTTTCATTAGCCCCCGTATGACACCGGAATGGTATGCCCGTTATTACGAGAGCGAATATCGGCACCAGATGGCGCGTTATCACGGGAAGCCGATGCTTTTTCGTCCGGACGTCATGTACCAATACCAACTTAGGCATGGTCGTTGGATTGCGCGGTACCTAAGACAGCAAAATATTGAAAAACTTGGCTCGATCCTCGAAATTGGGTCGAGTGCTGGTGGATTGCTCCGAGCCCTTGGCGACGAGTTTCAGGCCGAGGTTACCGGGGTCGAGCCATCACCGGAGGAAGGGGATTTTGCCCGCCGAATGGGAGTGCGTACTCTGACGGGCCTGTTCGAGCAGTGCGATTTAGATCCGGAAGAGCGGTTCGACCTTATCATCTGCTCCCAAACGTTTAACCACTTGCTAGATCCGCGTCTGGTCACCGAGAAGGTTCGTGGGCTTTTGCGGCCTGAGGGGGTGTTTTTCCTGGAATGTATAGATTTTTTCAATCTCTGTAAGTTGCAAGGGGCATTTTACAATGCGGTTCAGATCGATCACGTGTCAATGTTTGTCCCTGTCACTCTACAAGCGATGTGTCAGGTAGTCGGCTTAGAAGTCATTCCCGGTTCATTGATGTGCGATCGACTCCAATCAGCCGAAGCTTTGGAAGAACAACGTGCATCCGGAGCACCTTTTTGTCACGCTCGCCTTCTAGCCAGGCCTGGACGTCCGGAAGAACCCCCAGCAGCCTATCAAGCGGTCCGGGATGAGATTGATGGTCTCCATTTGCATCCTATTCGAACATTTCTTACTTTGAAACTTCGACCAATCAATAATGCTTGGTCGGCTCTTCGTCGGCGGGCAGGTCGTTATGTCTCGGCGGTTAATTCTAGAAAATGCTGAGTACTACTGAATTGTCGTCACGCTGAACTGCCAAACTTTATTGATTTATTCCCCGTGGTCTGATCAAAGCTCTTTAACTCTTAAATTGCCGAAGGAAGTGCCGGTGATTGAAGTCGAAAACTCCATTGGTGGGGAGCGAGTCTGCCGCATTCTGGATCGGCTTGTTTGCCGGCCGGCCGTTTCCGGAGACCGTGATCCTGGGCAACGGACCAGAATATTCAGGGACGGCATTGGATGCGTGCGTCGCCAGCATAGGATGACTCTTCACTTCATTTAACCGGGGAAGCCGGTTCAGAACGCGTTTATTGAAAGCTTCAACGGCAAGTTTTGAGATGTGTGCTTGAACGAGCACAGGTTTCTGATGTTACAGGAGGCGCAGGTCGTGATTGAGGCCTGGCGGCAAGAGTATAATGAAGAGCGAACTCACAGTGCGATCGGGGATGTGACCCCGATGGAGTTCATCCAAAACTATCAAACTCGGACCTAAGCAGCACAGGAATCAACTTCGTTGGCTATAGTGTAACAAAAGGGGGCAGGTCAATATGATTTCAACGCTCAAGCGAATAAGGTTCGCTCAAACACTGAACCATTGGCGTCATTTCGTGTTTTCTGCGGGG
>CAZVHN010000045.1:0-2283 GCA_964626895.1 uncultured Chloracidobacterium sp.
TTTATGCCTGAACGCAAGATACGGGTCCTGGTAGCTAAGCCCGGTCTCGATGGTCATGATCGAGGGGCCAAGATCATTGCTCGCGCGCTGCGCGACGCCGGGATGGAGGTCATCTACACTGGACTCCGCCAAACGCCCGAAATGATCGCCGCCGCTGCCTTGCAGGAAGATGTCGATGCGGTCGGCGTTTCAATCCTGAGTGGCGCGCATAACACGCTTTGCCCGCGTATCGTCGAGTTGCTCAGGGGACAAGGGATGGACGATTGTCTTGTGCTTCTTGGTGGCATCGTGCCACAGGAAGATGTTTCTAAGTTGAAGGCAGAAGGTGTGGCGGAGATTTTTCTACCGGGCACTTCGACCGAAGACATCGTGAAGTTTCTCCGTGAGAATGTTAAGCCGAGGGAATGACTGGTCAGACGGGGAGACCAGGGAGACAGGGAGATCATGTGACCTCTGTTTAGTAGGGCCCATGGATTCTTCTTGAGTAAAGTTTCAGCAGCAACCACGATCCACGAAACCGCACGAAACAACACGAAGGCAAGTTGGTGTGACTTCGTGTTATTTCGTGGATCGTCTCCGGCATTTGCGGGCAACATGGCACCCCAGCGGGGCTGCCCCGCCGGGGACCCCGCGATGCCCAAGCTCGAGGTCGACTCAAACTGCGGGGCTCGCCATGAGCAATGACTGAAACGTCTTCGGCTCTAACCACGGATCTCAACGGGCCGGTCGCAATCATCCGCTTTAATCGCCCTGCCGCACGCAATCCATTATCAATTGCCACACTCAATGAGCTGAGGACCTCGTTCTCGACGATGGCGGCCGGCTCGAATGTCGCGGCGATTATCTTTACGGGCACCGACGATGTGTTTGCTTCCGGCGCAGACATTCGCGAACTGACCAGCCTCGACTCAGCGTCCGCGCTAGAGTTTGCGAAGATGGGGCAGGAACTCTTCCAGAAGATTGTCAGCGCTCAACAGGTGACAATTGCCGCGGGCAACGGCTACTGCATGGGTGGTGGACTCACAGCATAGCGAGCGGGGCGGTAGCCCGATGTTAAGGAGGGCTCCGGCATGGTGCGCGGATAGGGAGTTGGTTATTCGAGCTGTCTGCAGAGTCGTGGGTTGTCGTGAGGAGTCCTCCTTAACAGTCGGGCTACTGCCCAAGCTGCAAAGCGCAAAGGCGACCTATCGGTTGCTACCACATACTTTATGACCCCAAACGCTCTGAGTCCGCTGCGGACGACTGACAATAGCCCAGCACTTGAGTGCTGGGGTCGCTGATGGAATCTATCCAGTCCGCCCAAGCGGACGACTGATGGTTGATGGAGTCAATTCATCGTTGAAGGTGTTTCTTCAGCCGTCCGTTTCACGGACTATGAGAATTCAGGATGGCAGGCCCAGCACTCAAGTGCTGGGCTACTATCAGTAGTCCGCTGCGGACAAAGAAAGCCAATTCTGAAGGAGAGGTGCAGTTGCCCGACCGTTAAGGAGGACTCGGCATTGTCATTCGCACCATCTGGAGGATTCTTGGTGTTGTCGTGAGGAGGCCTCCTTAACAGTCGGGCTACTTCTTCAGGAACCGAGCGATCCCTCGCTGACAATCTTCTGTCATGCGGGCAATGACGTTTACGTCAACTCCCGTTTCGAGCGCTTCAGTAAACGCCATTCCATCCGTTTGATGAAGCAACGTCTTGGTAAGCGCTACCGCTGATTTACTCACCTTCTCAAATACGCCGACGTAGGCATTCACCTGATCATCAAACGTCTCGTCATTGAATACCTGATTGACTAATCCAATCTGCTTCGCTTCCTCCGCACTGATCTCTGCACCCCGAGTAAGCAGTTCAAACGCGCGTTTCTCTGACACATTGCGCTTTAAGATCGCCAGGACCATTGCCGGAACGAAACCGATCTTCACTTCCGGATAACCAAAGCGGGCCGAGCTTGCCGCTAGCACCAGGTCGCAAGCGCTCGCCAATCCACATCCGCCGGCCAGGGCCCGGCCTCGAACCGCAGCCACAACCGGAATGGGCACTTGCCGGATCAGCTCAAAGAGCTCCATCAGAGAGCGCGCGTCTTCCACGTTCTCGGACACCGACGCTTCGGATATCTTCCGCAGCGCCTCGAGATCCGCCCCGGAGCAAAAGTCCTGACCAGCGCCAGTGATCACAACAACGCGAACCGCTTCTTCCGAGCGCGCCCGGAGCAAGCCGTCTTTAAGGCCAGTCACCGTCGCATCGTTCAGAGCGTTTCGTTTCCCGGGACGATTGAGCGTGATGCGCGC
>CAZVHN010000046.1:0-2327 GCA_964626895.1 uncultured Chloracidobacterium sp.
AAGATCCTTTCCTTAACTGAGGAAGAAAAACGGCGCGGCGTGGTGGCTTTTTCCTCCGGAAATCATGCTCAGGCTGTAGCGCTGGCCGCGGGCGAAGCGGGCGTGCGCGCAGTGGTCGCCATGCCTGACGACGCTCCCAAATTAAAGGTCGCGGCCACTCGCGCTTACGGCGCCGAGATCGTGTTCTACGATCGTCACGGTGAAGACCGCGAAGCTGTAGCGCACGCGATCGCCGAGCGGGAGCATCTGGTGATGGTTCCGCCCTACGACGATTACCTGGTGATGGCCGGCCAGGGTACAAGCGCTCTCGAGTTTTTGGAAGAGGTGCCCGATCTCGATTGCATTCTGGCTCCCTGCAGCGGCGGCGGCCTTTTTGCAGGAGTGAGCACGGCAGCGAAAGGGATCAAGCCTGGGATTCGGTGCTTCGCCGTCGAGCCGGAAACCGGTGACGACACGCGGCAGTCGTTTATTAAAGGAGAGCGGGTTTCAATTCCGCCCCCGCCCACAATCGCTGATGGTCTGCGTGTCCAGACTCCCGGAGTTTTGACCTTCCCCATCGTCCAACAAAACGCCGACGATGTTTTGACAGTGTCTGATGCGGAGATTGTGGCAACGATAAAGTTCCTGCTCTTCCGCATGAAGATACTGGTTGAACCATCAGGCGCCGCCGCAGCGGCAGCAGTGTTACATGGTAAATTGCCTTCAGAGAATAAACGCGTGGGTGTGATTGTTTCGGGAGGCAATATCGATCCGGATGCTCTGGCGCAATTGCTAAACTGAGGAAGCCTCAAGAACACTAAGACCTTGTCGCGATCTGAAGTCATTTGACAGGATTGACAGAATTTACAAGATATAGCCCTGCTCCGGTAGTGTCCTAATCTGAGATTCAGAATTGAGATAGTGGCACACCTCTTGTACAAGGCGCGGCTTTGCTTGGATAATTGCCAACATGACAGCGCTTAGAATGTTTTTCCTCATTGCGCTTGGGTACATCGCTTTTGTCGGGATTGTCTATTCGGCGATTATATTATTCATTTTTCTTAACCCGGTTGACTAGCGACCCCGATATTTTAAACACTGAGAATGACCCACTACCCTCTGCTCCAGCCATCTTGTAAATCTTGTTCATCCTGTCTAAGTCTTTGAGCTCGTACCGGGCGAGTGCCCAATTGGTAGCACGATGTTAGAATGGGTCGGTCCAGTAAACTATACGTAACCGAGGTAATTGGTCTTTGGCCCGCGAACTAAACGTCATTAGCAATACTGCCCGGCCCCGGCAGCCAAAGCCTGACTGGCTCAGGATTCGCTTGGGCGATCCAACCAACCAGAATAATGTCTTGAAGCTGATCGAAGGCTTGAATCTTCACACGGTCTGCCAGGAGGCGCGTTGCCCGAACATCTTTGAGTGCTGGTCGGACCGCACGGCGACATTCATGCTCGGCGGTGACATCTGCACGCGCCACTGCGGCTTTTGTGCGGTGGGCAAAGGGCAGCCCGGGTCGCTCGACAGCGAGGAGCCCCGTCACGTTGCGGAAGCGGTGCGACACCTGAATCTCGCTCACACCGTAATCACGTCAGTGAATCGAGACGATCTGCCTGACGGTGGTGCTGCCCATTGGGCGGAAACGATTCGCCAGGTGCGAATGCTTAACCCCGCCTGCAAAGTCGAAGTATTAATTCCCGATTTCAACGGCGACGAAGCCGCGCTCAACACCGTACTTGATGCCCAACCCGACGTGCTCAATCACAACACGGAGACAATCGCGCGTCTTTATAGACGCGTGCGACCGGACGCCGACTACCAGCAGTCGCTCACCCTGCTGCGGCGCGCAGGTGAACGACGTGATCGTGAACGGCGCGGCATGCTCACGAAGAGCGGCATTATGGTTGGACTAGGCGAACAGTTTGACGAGGTCGTTGAGCTGATGAGGGACCTGCGCTCAGTCTCGTGTGACATCAGGACGATTGGACAGTATCTGCAGCCGTATGAAAAGCGTCTGCCGGTTGAGCGTTATGTAACTCCTGAAGAGTTTGATCGCTGGCGCGACCTCGGCATGGAGATGGGATTCCATCACGTCCAATCGAGTCCGCTGACGCGTTCCTCATATCACGCGCGAGAACAAGCGGATAGTGAGCCGCAGATTTACGCGGATACACGCGGATAAGCCGCTAAGTGCTCTCCAGAGTGTACCGGGATTCAGTATTTCTTAACTTGAGAGTATTCGGAGCGGTTGGCATTCAACTACGGAACCGAGGAGCCGTAGCGACCGGGTCCGAATTGAATGGCTGATCTTTGGCTTGATAGAACTAGAACCTCAGCCCGTTGA
>CAZVHN010000047.1:0-2699 GCA_964626895.1 uncultured Chloracidobacterium sp.
GACATCCGTGTGACGATCTCCAATGACCGGTGCGTGATTCGCTTGGCGGTCGAATGCAAGAACCTCAAGACGACCTTCCCGCTGCTCGTATCCTGTCTGCCTCGACGCGACGATGAAGCATTCCAACACATCGCGGTGTCAATCGACCTCGGTTACCACACATTCCCTGACGCGGATCAGGGCCAATTGGCGTGTCTTGCGAATGAGGCGTTCGTTCGGACCTCCAGCATGCAAAGCGCAAATTGCATGTACAAGACTGGCGAACCGGTGGGAAAGACGCTCGCGCAGGTCAGTCGAGATTCCAACAAGGTGTTCAAAGCCAGCGACGCGGAAATCTATGACAGATGGTCGCAGGCGTTGTCCTCCGCCGATGATCTTGTCGCCATGTGTCCGGACGACGGGAAATCAAAGGAGTGCAACTATTGTTTCTCTTCCGTTATTCCGGTCTTGGTCGTCCCAGATGGGACGTTGTGGCGCTGTGCGTTTGACCTCGACGGCAATCGCACGATTGAGCCCGAGCAGACCAAGCGCGTGCAGTTCTTTGTGGGGAAGCAGTCCAGCTATCAGGAAATGATGTTCCTTGGCCCCGACTATACGATCAGCCACCTGGAGATCGTGACGTTGTCCGGGTTGCCCGACCTTATCGCGGACCTGAATACGCACGAGACGCTCGTCCCTGCGTCCGTGGTAAAGTTTCTCAAAGAGAATCTCGGGCCAAGCTTCAACGAGCGGTACCATTAAGCTCAGCCATTGACCCGTTGCCGGGCATGCGGCTTGCATACCAGGACAGACACAGGGCCTGTTGCTTGTGCGCGCGTCGGTCCCACACACCTACGCGGCGCTAGTCGTCGCAGCACGCTGCCGAGTAAAATAGTCCCGAAAATGTTTCGGTTTTCGCGACTCGCCACTCCGGCAAGTCTTACCTGCTCACCCACGAGTGATCGGTTTCAATAAGCCGCCGCAAAAATCAACGGCGGTCAACGTGATTCAGTCAGGGACAGTTAACAGGGGACTGTGAATAGTCCGCGGGACGCGCTTTCGTCTGTCTGGCGGTTCTTTGTACTCGCTCTGCAGCAAGCCGGCCAATTCACTTCTTCACCACCGAAATTGGCGACTTCCTCAGCGGAGGCGTTTTAGGGCGAGTTTTGGTCGCCCGTTTCACTTGGGATCGTCCGGCAGTGGCAAGCCGAACAACTTGAAGGTTCACCGCGGCGAGCAGAGCTTCAACCGATGGCAATTCGAGTTGCCGCTGTCCTTTAAGGAATTCGTGAACGGCTGCTTGGGAAAGCGGCGGATAATGCTCACTCGCCAACTGCCAGAGTCGATAAACGGAGAGTTGGAGACGCACGCGTTGCTGCTCCACGGCTTCTCGAATCATGCTCTTACGGCGTGGCAGGACTCCGCTTGCATCTCGCTTGAGACGGTCGAATCCTTTACCTTCGGGAATCTCGCCGGTGTCGATCTCGCGCGTCATCGCTTTGCGGAGGCGGTCGAGGTCTGCCCTCGAAGCCGGTCCGAGTTGCTTCGCACCTTTACGGACACGTTTATGGCCCGCTGATTTCTTGGACATAGCTTCTCCTTTCTGCCGCTGTCGCCACTCGGGCGCTGATGATTCGTGTAATCTTGGCGTGCTGAGTGGATTTGTCCGTCCAGGCAATTCGCAGCACAACACTGCGATCATCCGGATGCGAAGCAGTTGTCAGATAACGATCCTCGTCAGCGCTGTGCTGGAAGTCGTACTCCTCGACGTGGAAGACGTCGCCCTCTTCGTCGGAAAGTACGTATGCCGCGTCCTCGAACGAGACGAAATGTTTTTTCAGGTTCTTGTCGGCCTTATCTTCGTCCCACTCAAAGGTATCATGCAGTCTCATCGCCCGCTCCCGCTTTTGTTCGCATGATACTACCTTTAACGGAAGTATTCAAGAAGACCGGGATCGCAAAGAGCCCTGTTTCGACTCATCGGCAGGCTACGCGCAACTCCCATCTCCGACACCTTCAGCCGACGGCCTCGCGCGGTTGACTGGCGACAAACAGAAAGTCGTCAAGACGACAGCGTTCAACAGGCAATTGAATGCGGCCATTCCGGCATTTAGTTCGTTTGCCGAGCTGCCGGAAGACACGCTGGTTGGTTACGGCGTGCCGCAGAAGCGCACCTGCCGCCTTCCCTTGCTCGTTACGGAAATCGCTCGCTCTGCAGCAGGCCGGCCAATTCGGCGCCGGCCAGCCAGCGGGCTTCCTGGGCGTTGATGTACGTGAGATTGGCGTCGAGCAGGGCCCGTTGCGCATTGAGGTAGATCAAGAAGTCGGTGAGTCCCTCGCGATACATGCGTTCGGAAATGGCCTGCACCTCGATAGCCGCTGGCAGAATCTCGTTCTCGTAGCGCCGGGCGAGTTGCTCAGCCACGAGATAGCGACCGAGCGCGGCAGCCGTGGCATTGGCCAACTCAGTGCGGATACGACCCAACCGCGCCGTCGCAGTTCCCACACTGGCTTGGGCGGCACGAATATTTCCCTGGTTGCGGTTGAAAAGTGGGATGACGAATTGCGCTTGGTACAGGGCCTGGGTCTCGGGAGCCAACGCACCCGGTTGCTGGTTTTGATAGCCACCCATCAGGTTGAGATTCGGCACCGGCTCGACCTCAGCCCGCCGCAAGACAACCTGTGAGCGCGCAATTTCCACTTCGGCCGCGAGCGCCTGC
>CAZVHN010000048.1:0-3248 GCA_964626895.1 uncultured Chloracidobacterium sp.
AACCCCGATTCGCCACTGCGAATGAAAATAGAACGAGAGCCGTCAGTCTGATTCGATTAAACTTCTATTTTCATAAGAGTCGCTACCGCTCGCGGTTCTCAGATCGGGACCCTACTCGAAGCCGGGTGGGACGAGCCTCAGCAAATGATATTCGGGTGGCGAAGTCAGTAATACCGCCAAACATAGATAGAGAGCAGCGCCGAAGGACTGCCCTCTTCTTGTGACCCCGGTCGTGAAAAAACTCTATGGGATTACAGCATCCTTGATTGCTTTGCCGGCTTTCTTAGCTCCCGCTGCAGTTTTCTTACCAACCGTTTTCGCTCCCTCAGCCGTCTTATCTCCGACGACCTTTGCTCCATCAGCGGTCTTCTCTCCAACCGTCTTTGCTCCCTCAGCCGTCTGCTGGCCTACAGTCTTGGCGCCTTTGACCGTCATTTCGCCAACATCTTCAGCCTTATCGGCGACCTCGCTGCCGACCTCCTTTCCCTTATCAGCCGTCCAGCCGGCAGCGTCGGCGATCTTATCGCCCGTCCACCCGAGCGCATCACCAACATCGTTCACTTCTTTCTCTTCGCCACTTGGCGAATAGGCACGCACAGTGCGCCTGCCATCGCGCGTGGTAACGACCACTCGGGAAACCCTGGGATTGTCCGGGAATACTCTGGTCTCAGTTTTCACGCCGTTGGCGTCAGTGGTCGTGGTGATTTCGGACCCGTCCGCCGCCGTGCGCGTAGTTGTAGTGGCGGCCGCATTCGCATTGGCGTTTGTTGTCTGGTCCGTTGTTGTGCAACTCGCCCCGAACATCGCCAGAACCGCAACCGCCGTTACCGTAAGAAGCTTCTTGCTCACCTGTCGTCTCCTCCTAAATAATTTCGATCGCCAGACTTTTGATTCTAACTTGGCAATAGACGTGCCAGCAATGGGTAATGACAACTGGGTACTGGTGCAGTTTGGTGTGGCACGCGCATCTTGCGCGTGTCTTCACGGGCGGGACGCCCGTGCCACTTCTTCAAACTGCACCACTACCTGACAACTAGCTGTTGCTTGGGACAAATCCGGCAGGTTGCACCAGTACCCGATGAGGCAGGTCTATTGACTTTCCCCTGAAATTCGACTAGAAGCACTCTACTCAGGTTTACTTTTGCCCGGCGGCGTGAAGCCGCGAAAATTTAGTCAACACGGTTCAACTCGCTGGGGTATTCATTACTACATTCACGATCGATATTTGATTGTTTTCCTGGCTCCAGGCCGGAAATCGCGTCAATTGACAACTAATTTCAGCAATCCCCAAGGAGCTTTGTTCATGCGCAGACTTTTCTTCATCGCGGTAGCCATGCTGTTTCTGTTCGCCGCTTTGCTGCCCACACACAGCGGCTTCGTGGCCAGTGCAGTCTCGGACGGTGAGCGCCTGGCCATGTTCAGCAAGCCATCCGTGGTTCGTATTATTGACGGAGTTGCCGGAACGTTTTACTTTGCGCCTCCGAGACAGCAGCCAAAGAATTACACCGTTTCCTATATCGGCCTGGGCTCGGGCTTTTTCATCAACTCAAGCGGCTACATCGTAACCAACGCCCACGTGGTAAGCACATCGCATGACATCAAGCAAAAGGGCGAGGAAGCAGGCCAGGAACTTTTGTTTTACCAACTCCTGCAACAGGTGGCTCGCGATTACAACGTCAACTCCAATGCTCTTACGCGCGAGAACGTAGTCTTTATCAGGAACTATTCGCGGCTAACGGAAATGAAGCAGTACCACCACGTCATTATCCCTGACGGCAGTGTCTATGAATTTGAAGAGAAGCAATTCGGCGCCCCAGTTGGCCAGGGCAAAGACGTGGCAGTCATCAAAATTGAAGTCAAGAACGCGCCCGTCCTGCTACTGGGGAATTCGGACGCGATTAAACTGCAGGACCACGTTACAGTCCTTGGCTACCCGGGAGCTGCTGATACGTTCAATTCAGGAATCCTGGATTCGAAATCTTCGCTTGAGGCCTCGATCACCGACGGCAAGATCTCCGCACAAAAGAGATCCGCCAGTGGCGCCCCTGTGCTTCAGGTCAGCGCACCTGCCACCCACGGCAACTCGGGCGGGCCGGTGTTGACGGACAAGACGGAAGTGGCGGGCTTGCTGACCTTCGGCGGCGATCGAGTCAACGATCAGGAAGTCTCGGGTTTTGCTTTCGTGGTTCCCTCCAGTACCGTGTTGGAGTTTGTTAAGGCAGCCGGCGCAGCAAACGAATTAGGGACGGCCGACAAGGCCTATCGCGAAGGGCTGGAACTCTACTGGGCTGAAAATTACTCGCAAGCTATTCCGAAATTCGACGAGGTCAAACGGCTTTTCCCGGAACATTCGGAGGTAAGTCGCCTTTCCCAGGATAGCCAACAGAAGATCTCAGAAGGAAAGGATAAATCTGGCGTGCCAACAAGTTGGATAGTAGGCGGCGTACTGGTGTTTCTTTTCATAATCGTCGCCGTCATAGTGATTGCCGTCGTCGTCTTCTTACTCATGCGCAGAAGGGGCAACGCGCAGTCCAAATCGCACGCGGGTGCGGACGCATCACCGGCGCCGATGGGAGGAGCAGCGCGGGGGAGCGCGCCTAAACCGGAACCACACCGGCCCACGCCATCGCCTTCCTATTCCGCTCCGCCGGCCCCGAGCAGACCCATCTCTCCGCCACTTGCCCCCCATCCAGCCATGGGAGGATCTGACAGAACAGCCACCGTTGATCTTTCTCAGACCGTAGCCATTATCCCAGAGGGCGACACCGCTCCCATCAGCTACGGCTCAATAAAGTTTGTCTCAGGGCTACTGGCAGGACAAAAGTTTGACATCACGCGAGACGGATCCTGCATTGGTCGTGACTCGACACTTTCTCAAATCGTGATTACAGATCCTCGGATCTCCAAACGCCATGTTTGGATAGGGGTGAAAGACGGACGCGTGATGATTACCGATCAGAACTCTCGTAATGGAACCTTCGTCAACGATCCGAAATCGCCACGAGTAACGGAAGCTCCTTTGAGTCAGGGCGACACTGTGATTCTGGGCGAGTCCGACGTGGCCCGATTCGAATATCAGAAGTGATTCAAAGGTAGAACGCCGAAGGCGTTCGATAAAATAGCCCAGGGTAAGCACGAAGCCGCGCCACCCTGGGACCGATGCTTCCACTCAGCTTTTTGCAGTGCGGTGGCAAGCCCGAGCGCGACACCGGTTTGGATGTAATAGAGCGAGAAACGAATCCAAAGCG
>CAZVHN010000049.1:0-6872 GCA_964626895.1 uncultured Chloracidobacterium sp.
CCTTGGAGGGTGAGAATGAATTGAAATTGTAGTCCAAACGGTTCTTATTTTCGTAAGAGCGGTGACAGGGTCCGCCTTCCTTACCTGCTAATTAGCGGAGCTTGAGCCGTCCTTTTGGAGATCGCTGAGGTTTCACACAGCGTTGCTCCTCGGCTCTGTGGTAGAGTGGTCATTGCCTGTGTACCCAAGACTGGCGTCTTTGATTTTTGCTTTGCTTTTGGTTACGATTCTTGCTCCTGCCCCCATCAGGTTAGATCACCCGACAAAGAAGCCTCTCCGGAATGCACGGCTGCATTCCCTTTCGACACTTAAGGAGCCAATTATGAGTACTAGTGTGATCAAGAAAATACGACCCTTTACCCTGGCTTGCGGCGTCGCCCTACTGCTGGCGGGAACATCGCTGGTCTTTGGACAAGTCGCAAACACGCAAATCACGAGAGACCGAAATACAAACATCCGCTTCATTCCGAGCGGCGCGAAGATGAAGTTTCAAGGTGTCGTAATCGGACGCGACGCCGACACGTTCACGATTCGCGATCGCAGCCGTGTGGACTATCAAGTCCTCCTGACTGACGACACGAGCATCAAGACCCACGGAGGATTCTTACGAGGCGGTAAGAAATATGCCGTCACGGACATCTTGCGAGGCCTGATCGTGGAAGTAGAGGGACGCGGTGATTCGGAGGGCCAGTTGGTGGCCGATAAGATCAGGTTCAAAGAGTCGGACCTGAGAGCCGCGATCACCACTGACACACGCGTCGGTCCCGTCGAAGCGAACCAGGAGCGGATAGCCGGACAGATGGACGAGCTCTATGCCGTCGCCGCTGAGGCCCGAAGCGAAGCCGGCGCGGCTAACGAACGCATCTCCGCCCTCGATGATTACGACGTGCAAGAGACTGTCGCCGTGAATTTCAAGGTGAACAGCGCGGCGCTTTCACCTCAAGCGAGGCAGCAGCTGGACGACCTGGCAGCAAAAGCGATCAACGCTAAAGGTTATGTGATCGAGGTTGCGGGACATACGGATTCGACCGGCGGCGAAGCGAAGAATTTCCGACTCAGCCGGGAGCGAGCTGAATCAGTGATCCAGTACCTGGCCGTGAATCATAAAATTCCCCTGCGTCGTTTCATCACGCCCATGGGTTACGGTAAGACGGAATTTGTAGCTGAAAACACGACGGCTGCGGGACGCGCGCAGAATCGACGTGTGGAAGTTAAGATGCTTCTCAATCGCGGCATGACCCGTCACACGCCAACGACGTCTGTCAAGCCGTAATAGCAAATCAGCGACTCGTCGGCTAGAACGTTCCTTGTCAGGGTCGTTAGCTTGCCTTCTCTCCCATTCACACCGCGGCTTTAGCCCGGTGGCAGAACTTTGCCCCCTGATTTCTCTAACCGGTTTGCAGTGTGCCGAGTGGATTTGACACCGGGCTAAAGCCGCGGTGTGACTGAGATAGTTACGAAAAGCAAACTGATGAACCCACTACTATAACCTCCCCATCCCTTGACCCTCATCAGCGACAAAAAGTATCCTGCCCGCGGCGTACAGGACGCCACCCGTCCGCGGACAGGACCGAGTCCACCTGATCGACATCCCGATGCATGGTTCACACGAACCTCCTTTTCGCCCGATGCCGGCGGACCCCGGGCAGCACCGCGAAGGAGGTCCCGCTCATGGCCGATCGACACTTCCCAGTCCGTCCCAACCTCAATCAACTCAAACAACAGGCTAAGGAGCTGCTGCGCGATCTTCGGCGCTCCGATCCATCAGCCGCCGCCGCGCTGAAAAAACACCATCCTAAAAATATCAACCCCTTAGACGCGAAGCTTGCCGATGCCCAACTCGTTCTCGCCCGCAGCTACGGTCTGCCGAGTTGGCCGCGTCTCGTGCTCGCGTGCCGAATGACCGAAGCGATCTGGCGGGACGATGCTGACGCCGTCCGCGAGCTCGTTATGAAGAATCCGCAACTGCTGCACGAAGAGGCACTGGGTGTTAAGGGCAACTGGGGACCACCGATGTCGTATGCCGCCAACCTCGGGCGCGACCGGATCATCGCGATGCTCCACGAGCACGGCGCAGCCGACATGCAGTTTGCATTCGATCGGGCGTGCCTCCGGGGCAAGCTCGACACTGCCCGGCAGTTGTACGCGATGGGCGCCCGTCCCGCTCTCAATTCCGCGATGGGGCCGGCGGAAACACAGAGCGGTTCAGGTCTCGCGCTTCTACTTGAGCTTGGCGCCGCAATCAGCGACCAACACGGCGATCAGCTCGCGCCCGTAGCCCTGGTGCTCCAGACCTACTCGCGCAATCCGCAGGGAAAACACGATTGCCTCGAGTTGTTCGCCGAGCATGGTATCTGCTTGCCTGACACGCCGCCGATGGCGGTGCATCGAGGCCGGATAGATCTGCTTGAAGCGCATCTCAATCGCGAACCCGATCTGCTCTACCGCACCTTCTCACACGAAGAAATCTATCCGCCCGAATTAGGTTGTCACGCCGATCATTCCCTCGCGCTGCACGGGACGCCGCTCGCAGGCACGACCCTCCTGCACATGTGTGTCGATAACGACGAGATCGAGATCGCGCGCTGGCTGTTGGAGCGTGGGGCCGATGTGAACGCAAAGGCTGAGATCGACGCCGACGGTTTTGGCGGACACACGGCGCTGTTCGGATGTGTGGTATCGCAACCGTATCGCGTTGGTCTGCGGCGGGACGAAGCGTTCGCCCGCCTGCTGTTGGACCACGGCGCCGATCCACGCGTTTGCGCGTCGCTGAGGAAACGGCTGCGGTTTGTTGAGGATGAGTCGATGCACGAATACCGAAATGTGACGCCGCACGAGTGGGGCGAGCGGTTCCACGATCAGGACTGGGTGAGCAAGCCGGTGATGCGTTTGATTGCAGAATGTGGTAGTGATGCAGTTTGAATGTGGCACGCGCATCTTGCGCGTGATTCACGGGCGGGACGCCCGTGCCACTCTGTCAAACTGCACAACTACCCAGAATGTGCAAATGCTTGACTTCTTCGGTCTCGTCGACTATTAACGTGGCGCGGTTTCACCAGTCCTTGCTACTTCTTACACACTCTTATGGAAACCGCACTACACGGCCGCTATTTTCATAGAGAGGACTACCCAACCAGCGCTTCAACGGATCGGCTCTGTGGATCTGGTTTCTCATTGACTAGCCGCACCGTTTAGATAGAACTCCAACATACTCGACGCAAATAGCAGATTGAAAGGGGCCCAATGTTTAATCGCAAAGAAGTTGATCTCCGCAAAGTGGAGGTCATGAAAGCGGCAGCCCAGCGATGGAAGGCGAAAACGCCGGAAGTTGCCACCACTGCACGACGCCTGGCCAGAGGTGGGCCGGCGGCTGCAACCAGTCCTGAACGCACGGCGAGTTTCGTGGCGCGCGAAACCTTGAAAAGAACTCTGCGCTTCCGCGGCATAGGGTTTGAGCGAATTATTGGACCGACTATGGACCTCGAAGACGTTCCGCCAACCACCGAGGCAAAGAAAGCGGGACGGCCGATTGCACGGATCGTCGAGCTTTTGACAACCAACGTAGTGGGCGAGGGGTTCGCTACCGGCTTCATGGTCGCGCCCGGGTTGCTCATGACGAACTGGCATGTCTTCGCTGAGCCGGGCGATGCAGTAGGGTGTGGAGCGCAGTTCGGTTACGAGCGGAACGAGGCGGGCTTGCTGGATTCCGGCGTCGTGTTCGAACTTGATCCGCAGTCGTTCTTCCTCAGTCACGAGGCGCTCGACATCGCGCTGGTCGGAATCAAGAAAGCTATTGCGATTGGCTCCGGCACTCTCACGGATTTCGGGAGTGTCAGGCTGATCCCTTCGCAAGGTAAGATCCTCGTGGGCCACCCTATCAGCATCATTCAGCATCCGGATGGCCGGCACAAGCATTGGGCCGTACGTCAAAACAAGCTGGTCCTCGATCCCCAGGATGACTTGTTTATCAGCTACACGACCGACACCCTGGGGGGATCATCAGGGTCACCTGCCTTCAACTTCGATTGGGAACTTGTGGCGATACATCATAGCGGCGTTCCGCGAATGGAGAATGGCAAGATCCTCACCAGGAGCGGCGAAGAATGGAAACCCGGCATGCCCGATTCTGACATTGATTGGGTCGCGAATGAAGGCGCGCGAGTAAGCAAAGTCTACGCGCACCTGAAGCAGGTAAAGTTGCAGGATGCAGCGCAACAAGCGTTGCTTGCCAAGCTGGTGTCCGAATCCACCGATCCGGTGTTGAGCGGGGAGATTGCGCTCACATCACCGGCTAACACTGTTCCTGTTGCTGGCGAGAGGAGAGAGGACTTCATGAACATCACCGTTAATGGGACCGCAAATTTCTACCTGGGCAAAGAGGATAACCGTGCGACTATCGATCCCCGGCTGACGCTGCCTGCCACTGCGACCTCAGCGATTACCGCAGTTGAGAAAAAGCTGAAATTTGACGCCGATTATGGCCACCGTCCCGGCTATGTCTCGACGTTCCTACCCGGGTTCGATGTGCCAAGGCCGACGGCCCCTTTGGACGAAGTAGTTAAGGTTGGCAACAAAGCGAGGGTACTCAAATACCACCACTATTCTCTGGTTATGCACGAGAATCGGCGGCTTGCGATGTGGACGGCGGCAAATGTTGATTACAGTCCGACCAAGCGGTGGCGAAGTCGAGAAGAATTTGGCGACGACACGTGGAAGCCCGACCCCCGCATTCCCATTGAGTCTCAGATTGAAGACTTGGAGTTCTATGAACCGGCCGCCAAGTTTGACAGGGGACACATCGTAAGGCGCGATGACGTGGCGTGGGGTAAGACTAAAAAAGGGGAGGAGTTCGGGAACTCGGATAGCTTTCATTGGACCAACTGCACACCGCAGCACGAGGGGTTCAATCGCGACGCGTTTGGCTATCAAGGCCCTTGGGGCCGGCTGGAGAACCACATCGCAAAGGAAGCGGGATTCCTCAGGAATGTTTTGATTCTGTTCGCCGGGCCGGTACTCGACAACAATGATCCAAGTCGTGATTTCGGTTCAGGCATCGAGGTGCAAGTCCCCATAATGTTTTGGAAGGTGGTGGTCGCCGTCGAAGAGGAGAATCAAAATCGCACCCTGCGCGCGTACGGCTTTGTTCTCGACCAGACCGAGGCCATCGAAGAGTACGGCTGGGAAGCGCGTTTTCGAGTTGGTAAATTCACGGAGCAGCAGGTGTCCCTCCTGAATATTACCGAACGCAGCAGAGTCGCGTTCGATCAAATCCTTCACAATGCGGATCCTCTGGCGAACGTGCCCCACGAGAGCCGCGGCAGGCGACTGAACTCTCTCGCCGATGTGAGATTGCGCTGAGAAGACGTTACCGCCTTGTCCCTGAAAGGGACGAAGTCAACTCCACGAGTGTGACTGGCAAGATGGCAAGTGAGTACAGGGTCATTCGCTAAAGGATATGTCCACACGAACTCGGATAATGTACATGGAATACAAAGGCGAGGATGTTGTTGGCCCTGCCAGAATAGGAAGGGTGACCTTCACGAAAACTGGCAAGTCTGTTTACTACAAGGGGCGAAGATTCACAACGTTATCGGGACGAGGGTTTAAGGCCAACTATTACGATGCGGAGACAAGGGAACATTACTGGATTTCCGGTTGCAAGAAAGATGGTACAGATGCGCTCTACTCGACGATTGTCGATGTCGATGAAGGCACCATATGAAATACTTGTTGCTGGTTTATCTCGATGAGCAGGCCATGAGCGAGACCGAGCGGGAACACTGTTACGTGGAGTCTGCGCAGCTCACGCAACAGCTCCACTCAAGCGGGCAGTATCTGGATGCCAGCCCGCTTCATCCCATTTCGACGGCGACCAGTGTTCGGGTGCGCGACGGCAAACGGCTCGTGACTGACGGTCCGTTCGCGGAGACGCGCGAACAGCTCGGCGGCTACTACCTAATCGACGCCAGGGATCTCGACGAGGCGATCCGCATCGCCGAAAGGGTTCCACCGGCACGATTCGGTACCGTCGAAATCAGGCCAGTGATGGAAATCGCGGGGGTTTACCGGAGAATTAGTGTGACAGACCAGATGCGCATGACTGGATCGCTAATTCGCAGGTTGGGAAGGGGGCAAGCGGAGCGCGCCCCCGCTCAAGTCGCAAAGGTGCTCAGCAAGAAGTCAAAAGGAAGAAGGTGTTGTTGTCCTGATCTTGTGTGAAGTTGAAACTCGAGCGGGGGCGCGGCTGACGCCTTGCCCCCTTCCCGACCTGCGAATTTGGCTGATCAGAAAGGACTACCCATGAAAAAAGTAAAACCCGGTGCCACACCCGCGAAGACTGTAGACGACTATCTCGCTGCGCTTCCGGAAGAGGCGAGGGCCACGCTTGAGAAGATTCGCAAAACAATTAAGGCCGCTGCGCCCAAGGCTACGGAAGTGATCAGCTACCAGATCCCGATGTACAAACACCACGGAATGCTGGTGGGCTTCGCCGCCTTCAAGAACCACTGCAGCTTCTTCCCCGGCGCAAAACCTATGGCGACATACAAGGATGAGCTGAAGGCCTATAAAACATCTAAGGGGACTATTCGCTTCCCGATCGGCAAGCCACTACCCGCCGCGCTCGTGAAGAAGCTCGTCAAGACCCGCATTGCTGAGAACGAAGCAGCGTTTAATAAGAAGGAAAAGAAAAGATGAAGAGATGGTCATCGCACGTCGACACGAGCGCCGAAAGCGGTTTCATATATCGTTGATTTTCGACTGAAAGATACTTGGAGGAAGAATTCATGCAATCAGATACTCAAACTGCTCCCATCTCGAAGAAGCGGCTCTGGGCCGCGCGTATCATGAGCGGCGTCGCCGTACTTTTTCTG
>CAZVHN010000050.1:0-10814 GCA_964626895.1 uncultured Chloracidobacterium sp.
TTAGCTCCGGCACATCGGGACTGGAATACCCGACACACCAAGTGTCCATCGTTTAGGGCCAGGACTACCGGGGTATCTAATCCCGTTCGCTCCCCTGGCTTTCGCGCCTCAGCGTCAGTGTCGGCCCAGCAACCCGCCTTCGCCGCAGGTGTTCCTCTTGATATCTACGCATTTCACCGCTACACCAAGAATTACAGTTGCCCCTTCCGCACTCTAGCCCTGCAGTATCAGTTGACCTTTCCGAGTTAAGCTCGGAGATTTCACAACTGACTTGCGGAGGCCGCCTACGCGCCCTTTACGCCCAGTAAATCCGAACAACGCTTGCTCCCCCCGTATTACCGCGGCTGCTGGCACGGAGTTAGCCGGAGCTTACAAACGGTACCGTCATCATAGGGGGTATTGTCCCCTACTTATTCTTCCCGTTCTTGCGAAGTTTACATCCCGAGGGATTTCATCCTTCACGCGGCGTTGCTGGGTCAGGCTTTCGCCCATTGCCCAAAATTCCCGACTGCTGCCTCCCGTAGGAGTCTGACCCGTATGTCAGTGTCAGTGTGGCCGACCGCCCTCTCAGGCCGGCTACGGATCGTTGCCTTGGTAAGCCGTTACCTTACCAACTAGCTAATCCGCCGCAGGCTCCTCTTCAGACGCGAGGTCTTTCGATCCCCCGCTTTAACAACTGTCACCATTAGGTGCCGCTGCATTATGCGGTATTAGCAACCGTTTCCGGTTGTTATTCCCCATCCGAAGGTAGATTACCTACGTGTTACTCACCCGTGCGCCACTCTACTCGCCCCCCGAAGGAGACTTTCGCGTTCGACTTGCATGTCTGAGGCACGCCGCCAGCGTTGATTCTGAGCCAGGATCAAACTCTCGTTAGAATTTGTTCTCTGGAACATTATCCGTACTGGTTGTTCAGTATCCGATAATGACTCTTCTTTAGAGTTTTGAACGCGAGCTTTATCGCTCGACGTTTGACTCTCAAAGGTCATTGATATGGACACGCTCTATCTAGTTTTCAAACATCGATTCCAAACTGTATTGGATTGCCTTACAGACGACCAAAACTCGCCCCAAGCAAACGGAGACTGTAACCTATGAGGTTGAGTCTGTCAAGGCACCGAATTGCATTGCCTCATAAAAAATCTACTCGAAAGTGAATCGTTGCCTCAAATAAGAAATCTACTCGAAATGAGCGAGATTAACCCCGCAGGATTGAAGCTCAAGAGCGGGGCAGAAAATGAGGCTAACGATGAAGGAACGGAAACGAATTGCGGAAGCGACGGCAGGACGCTACCGCAAGGCTGGGAAGAAGGAGAAGGGAGTAATTCTTACTGAGTTTGGGGAGTTGACGGGGTTTGCGCGCAGCTATGCGGCGATGGTGCTGCGGAATCAGGGGCGGGTAGTGTCGGTGAGTCGCAAGCTCCGGATGCGCGGTGATGTGGGCAAGAAACTACCGCGGCGGGGTCGCGGGGCCACTTACGATGAGCCGGTAGTGAAAGTCTTGGTGCAGGTGTGGCGTATCATGGACTACATTTGCGGCAAACGGCTGGCCCCAGTCCTGGGCGAGATGGTCGAGCGGCTGCTGCGGCACAACGAGTTGCGCTGTGACGCGGCCACGAGCAAGAAATTAGCGCAGATGAGCGCCGCCACCATCGATCGGCTCTTACGACCCGAGCGGCAGAAGTATCAGATGAAGGGTCGGAACCATACGCGGCCCGGCACCCTGCTGAAGCACCAGATCCCAATGCGTACTTTCAATGAGTGGGATGAACAACAACCAGGCTTCCTGGAGATCGATCTGGTGGGCCATGACGGCGGCGTGATCGATAGCCTGCATGCCTTCACGCTCAATGCGGTCGATATTGCCAGCGGTTGGAATAGCAGCACGGCTTTAAAGAACAAAGCGCAAGTCTGGACTTTGGAGGGAGTGGAGAAAATCCGCGCCAAACTGCCGTTTTCGCTGCTGGGCCTCGACTCTGACAACGGCTCAGAGTTCATCAATGAGTCGCTGCTGAACTACTGCCGGGAGCACAAAATTACCTTCACGCGCTCTCGTCCTTATCGTAAGAATGACAGCTGCTTTGTGGAACAGAAGAACTACTCCGTGGTCCGGCGCGCGGTGGGCTATCAACGCTTTGATACTGACGCCCAGTTGCGCCTGCTCAATCAGTTGTATGAGTCGCTGGATCTCTATACGAACTTCTTTCAACCGAGTATGAAGCTGCAGTCGAAAGAGCGCCACGGCGCGCGGGTGAAGAAGAGGTACGATAAAGCGCGCACGCCTTATCAACGGCTGCTGGATTCCAGTTTCCTCAAGGAGGAGACAAAGCAGCAGCTGCGTGAAGGTCATCACGCATTGAATCCGGCGCAACTGAAACGCCATCTCGAACGACTGCAAAGAAAACTGCTGGCCACCGCCACCAGCACCGCTTTGAGTCGCAAACGTCAAAGTGCTCAAGGCAGCCTGAGCAAACCGGCTGTGGAAATGACGCGCTTGCGGAAAGCGACAAAAAACGTCGCTTCCCTCAAGCGCTTGGAAAAGTCAGGCAAAAAGGCCGCCTGACTTTCCCACATTTCCACAGCCACTGCTGGTGACATTAAAGAAATGAAGAAACCGAACCACAGTTAACTCGTCTTGTGACTTTCAGCTCGCAAAGGCACACTACGAACTCAAAACCATGAATCGTTTCGAGTAGATTTATTTATGAGGCAACGAATCACCGTAGGAGTAGTTTTTATTTTGAGGCAATTGGGGGGGGTCCTATCCTATACTTTGAGGATGCTTACGCCGACTTGCAACATTTCCTGCCAAGCCTTCAAGCTATTGCGTTCGATTAGCTCCTTAACGGCGCGCAGGTCCCGGCGTGTTCTCGTGATTGAGCGTAGCCAAAATGTAAACCACATCGCTTGAATGAACCCAAGTGTAACTCTATCAAATTCAACATGCTTCCCTTCAGGGTCAAGGCTTACCCTTTCCATCCAGACCCGGTCGCTACGGCTCCTCGGTTCCGTAATTGAGTGGCAACGCTGAATACTCTCAAAGACACTACCTGAGGTGTCGCTGGTTTCGCGGTTTGTTCGCAGCCAATGCTATGCTGTGGTCATTCCCTATCGAATCAAAACTCCTGGCCTGATGAGGTAATGGATCCGAAATGTTGAGCCGCTTTCAGCAACCCCGACGAGTGGTGATCACGGGTATGGGGTGCGTGACCCCGATTGGGATCGGGCGCAAGGCTTTCTGGGCTGCGCTGCTGAAAGGCGAGAGTGGCAGCCGCAGAATTGAAGCATTCGATGTTTCCAACTCACCGGTGAAGATCGCTGCCGAAGTTCGCGACTTCGATTGGGAAGCCCAACTCAACCCCAAGGATCGTAAACATGTTCCGCGAACTGTACCCCTCGCCCTCGCCGCCGCCAGGGAAGCTCTCGAAGACGCGAACCTTTTTCCCGCCCAGATGACCCTGGACCAACGCAGGACGATCGGAGTCGTGCTGGGTACGGGCGGCGGCGGGTTGGCGTTTACGGAGCAGCAATACTCATATTGGTACGTCGGGCCAACCTACAAGGCCAGTGTTTACACGATTCCCTCATCGACACACGGGGGTCTTTCCAGTGAGCTGTCGATGGCCTTTGGCTTGCGCGGTCTTTCGCACATTGTTTCGACTGGTTGCACGAGCTCGACTGATGCTATCGCCTACGCGGCACAACACATCGCTCTCGGCCGGCAAGATGTAATGATCTCCGGCGGCGTTGATGCGCCCATCGCCCCCGGTATTCTGGCCGGGTTCAACCTGATGACGGTGTTGACCAGCGACTGGAACGACGAACCGCACCGTGCCTCTCGTCCATTTTCCAGAGACCGATCCGGGATAGTGTTAGGCGAGGGCGCCTGGATCTATGTCCTGGAGGAGCTTGACCAGGCGAAAAAGCGCAACGCAAAAATCTATGCCGAGATTACCGGATACGGCGCGACCTGTGACGCTTATCATCGAGTCCGCCTGCAAGAAGGAGGGGACGAGCCCGCGCGCGCGATGCGACTGGCTTTGGAAGATGCGGGACGCAAGCCTCAAGATATCGACTACGTAAATCTCCACGGCACATCCACCTTACTAAATGATCGGATAGAGACCAGCGCGCTTAAATTAGCTTTTGACGGCTATGCCTCGCGAATTCCGATGTCAGCGACGAAGTCGCAAGTCGGGCATCCACAGGGCGCCAGCGGCGCCGCCGGTTTAGGCGCAGCGTTGTGTGCCATGCACGAACAGATGATTCCCCCGACTATAAATCTGGACGAGCCTGACCCCGATTGCGATCTCGATTACGTGCCCAATCAGGCGCGGGCAGCAAAGGTGCAGGTAGCACTCTGCAACTGCATCGGCTTTGGATCGAAGAACAGCGTGCTGGTGATTGAGCATGGGAAATCGTAAGTGGATCGTAAACGGTGACGAGCAGTTATCGCTCTGATCACGATTCTAAGCACCGCTTTGTGACTGATTATGTTTACCAGCTTCCGCGAGCGCAGCAACGATCTCGAGCATATCGACATAGGTGATTACACTCCGGAGGAGTATGAAGGCTGCATCGTTGAGCTTCAACGCGTTAATCAATGGTTAGGCGACGCGCGGGCGTTGCGGCTTTCATTGCTGGCAGACATTGAGCAAGCCGATCTGCGCAGTTTCTCCGTGCTGGACGTGGCGGCTGGATCGGGCGAGCTCTTGCGCGTGGCGGCTGCCTGGACCAGAGGGAACAAACTCAAAGGCAGTTTCACAGCGTTGGAATTAAACGCACGGTCAGCCAAAGCGATTCTCGAGAAATCGAGCGGCCTGGGAGAGATCGACTCTATCCGTGGCGATGCCCTCTGTCTTCCTTTCGCCGACGGCTCGTTTGATTATTCAATCTGTTCGTTGTTCACTCATCACCTGGACGACCTTGAAGTTGTGCTGGCGCTACAGGAGCTTTGCCGCGTCGCGCGCCGGCGGATTTTCATAATCGATCTTCATCGTCATCCGATCGCGTACTACCTCTACCGAACGGTGGGTCGGCTGTTCCTGCACAATCGCCTGCTCAGGGAAGATGGCGCACTTTCGATCCTGCGAAGCTTTAAACCGCAGGAGTTGCTTAATCTGGCGTCCCAGGCGGGCCTGGACGACGTTCGCATCGAACGCAGATTTCCCTATCGACTGGTCCTCAGCGCTCGAGCCGACTGGATTGACCCACACGACGCCGGGTGGGAAAGAAACAACAAATGCCCTCCGCTAACTGCTCATGCCGATCACATGGACCATGCTGAGAATGTTGGCGTAGCTCGATGACCAACTCGCGAGACACTTACGACGTTGCTATAGCCGGGGCCGGCCCTGCCGGAACGAGCGCTGCGATTCATCTGGCAACGCAAGGTGCGCGCGTTTTGCTCGTTGAGCAAAAACGATTCCCACGAGCAAAACTATGCGGTGAATTCATTTCGCCGGAGTGCCTGCGGCACTTCGAGCGCCTCGGCGTCTCTGACCAGATGATCTTAGCGGGCGCCGCGACGCTTACGCAAACAGTCTTCTATTCGCGAAAGGGGCGCAGCGTTAACGTTCCCAGCGAATGGTTTGGTGCTAATGGACGGGCCCTGGGTCTCAGTCGCGCTGAGATGGACCAGAAGCTTCTCGAACGAGCCAAAAGCGCCGGCGCCCTGGTGCTCGAAGATGCGCAGGCTTCCGAGTTGATACTCGATCGCGGATGCGTGCGTGGGCTGCTGCTGAAATGCGGAAGCCAGAAAAAGGACTACCATGCGCTAGTTACCATCGACGCGACTGGCCGAACACGCGCCCTCGCACGAAAACTCAACAGTGGACGGAACCCGAAACACAGCAGCCGTTACCGCCTGGTTGCTTTCAAAGCCCATCTGGAGAACGCACAAGTGGCGGAGGGTGCTTGTGAGATTTACTTTTATCCGGGGGGCTATGGCGGTTTGAGCAGCGTTGAAGACGGTGCCAGCAATTTCTGCTTCATCGCTTCCGCCAAAGATGTTCGCCGCTGTGGTTCAGATCCTGAAGCAGTCATCCGCGAGAGCGTCTTCCGAAATCCTCGGGCCGCCTACACGCTGGCGCATGCTCATGCTCGCTCGGAATGGTTGAGCGTTTCGCTGGAGAGTTTTGGGCGTCGAAGACTCGTCCCGGCAGAAGGGCTTCTGACAATTGGTGATGCTGCCGCCTTCATAGATCCTTTTTCAGGAAGTGGCATGCTAATAGCGCTCGAAAGCGGCGAGCTCGCGGCCCAGACAATCACCAACCAACTCGAACGACTGAGGCAAAACGCCTCATTTGCGCCGCTGGCTCGCGAGTATCGAGTAGAGTATGGAAAAAAATTCGACTCGCGTTTGCGCATCTGCAGTCTGCTACGCCGGGCGGCATTTGTCCCATCTCTGGCGGAAGCTGCGATCCTTTTCTTCGGTACCAGCACTCGGCTTCGACGCAAAGTTGCGCGCACCACACGGCCTTCACAGAACCTCGAAACACCTCCTGCGAGCGCCTGCTAATCATGCTGCGCTGAGAGGCTTGATTCTTCACGTTCCTGCGAGTTATGCGTCCGAATATGCCTTGCCACAGGCTCACTTTTGGAGTAAAAAGACTAAGCCTTTTAGGTTTGGAGTGCTCCGGTTGTCATTCTCAAGGAGCGCGGCTGATGTACGGCGGCCTAATCACTCCCCAAACACGCCGTGAAACCAACTAGAAGTCATAACGGTCTTATTCCACAAACTGGTGATAGGTCAGCGCTCGTCTACTTACCAGCGTAATGCACACGCCGGATACCTGTGCGGGTCGCCGGGTTTCAACTTAGCTAAGGAGAACACGATGATGTTAGCGTCCCCCCGTTGGTTCGCCGCCTCAATTCGGATTAGTTTCCTGTTTGTAGCGACAATTCTTTGCACGACTGTGGCTCTCGGTCAGACACAATCGAATGCCGCCGACTTGAACGGAGTGGTACGTGATCCGACCGGAGCTGCGGTCGTCAACGCCGCTGTCAAGGCGCGCAATGTCGCGACCAACTTCACCCGCGCCGCAATCACCAACGACGAAGGTTACTACCAGATCACTAATCTACCACCTGGAGATTATGAGGTAACGGTAGAAGCGGATGGCTTTTCCAGGGGAAGAATTCCGAGCGTAACATTGACGGTGGGCCAGCGCGCGGATCTCGATATCCCGCTGGCAGTCGGTTCTGTTGACGCTACCGTCGATATCTCTGCCGCCGAGGTGACCCTTGTCGAACCAACGAACACTACGGTCTCCAGTACGATCGATCAGAAGCGTATTAGTGAGCTGCCCATCAACGAACGCAGCGCCACCGGATTTGCACTGACGCTCTCCACGGTGGGCCGCGACAACGGCCGTCCTATCGGACCAGCGCCGACGTCAGGTCTGAATATAGGTGGGCAGCGCGGTCGCTCTACGCTGGTGCAGGTTGACGGCGCCGACTTCACGGACAATTCGATAAATGCCGCGCGTTCGACGGTGAGCCAGGAAGCGGTGCAGGAATATCAAGTAGCAACTAATTCTTACGCGCCCGAGTTTGGCCGCGCCACGGGTGGCATCGTCAACGTGGTGACGAAGAGCGGCACGAATGATTTTCACGGTAACGTCTTCGGCTTCCTGCGTCACAAGACAATTCAAGCGCGCAACGCATTTGCGCCGATCATCGACAACGACCCGAATAAGAAGCCACCGTTTACTCGTGTGCAGTATGGGGCTACTTTCGGCGGCCCGATCAAGAGAGATCGCACGTTCTTTTTTGCCAGCTTTGAGCAGCGTCGGCGTCAAGAATCGGGATTCTTTACCAGCGATGTGGCGGCAGGCTTGAACGGCAGCGTCACGATTGGTGCGCCATTTCTGCCGTTCACCAATGTGTATACAAATCTTACCCCAGAACAGGCCACATTCATCGGGGGTGAACTTGCGAGAGCCGCAACAATCGCCGACCCTGTAGTGCGCGCCCAGGTTATTGGTACTGCTATCACCTACGCCACCTTCGCTTCATCCGGCGGACAGCTGGCTCTAAACGGCGTCAGCCCGCTACGCAGTCCGGGCGGCGCAATTCCAGCCGGTCAAATAATCGGCGGCCGTTTCTTCATTACCGGCGCACCCATTCCATCCCTTGCCAACAATGGAATCCTGCCGAACTTTGTGACGGTGAATGAGTCGGGCCAGCCTATAGCATTTCGACCGCTAAGTAGTCTTTCGCGTATCTTCCCTATCTCTGAAGCGACGACCTTCTTCTCGTTGCGCGGCGATCATCAATTCAATAGCAAGCACCATATGACGTTGCGCTTCGGCTACAATCCGAGCGACCTGACAGGTATTCAGGACGAATCACAGAACCAAACGCTTGGACAAAATGATTTCTCGCGCACAGGCATTCAAACTTTGCGTGACCTTTCATTCGCAGCTACTCTTGCCTCGTCGATTTCGAACAGCCTCTTTAATGAGGCAAAGTTCAACTTCGGCCGCCGCAAGGCAACGTTCGATTCGCAGATTCCCGGCACGGCCATTCAGGTTATTGGCTCGGCCTTTATGGGTTCGAACCCGTTCTCTCCAGTCGATCGCACAGAGAAGCGATATCAATTTGCGGATAACCTGAACTACATTCATGGTAATCACACGTTCAAATTCGGTGGCGATATTAACTTTGTCGATATCGGAGCGAGCTTTGAGTTGAACTTCCCAGGCCTGCTGAACTTTGGCGGAGTAGCTCGCAGTACCCTGGCCAGCTTCATTGCCGGTCTACCAACAAACGCTCCTGCCATAACACCGGTGCAATCCTACGGTTTGGGCTTCCCCAGCGCCTTCATTCAAGGCTTCGGCAACCCGAACAGTGCCATCAAGAACCGCCCGCTCGCTTTCTTCGCTCAAGATTCGTGGAAGATGCGTCCGAACCTCACTCTCAATTACGGTCTGCGCTACGACATCGAGTTGACGGATACGATTCCGCCAATTGCTTTCACCGATCCTCTGACTGGCATTGCTGTCTCCCCCTCTGACCTGCTAGCCGCACAAGACGCGGTGGGCGTCCAGCAAGGATTTCCGCGCGACAAGAACAACTTCGCACCGCGAATAGGAGTTGCCTGGGATATTAACAACAATGGCAAGACCGTTCTGCGCGCAGCTTACGGTCTCTTTTACGACCACCCGCTCCTGGCCGTGGCCTTCAACTCAGACATAGCCGACGCCGCCCAGCAACAGCAGTACTTTAGCGTTCTGCCAGGCAACCCGGCGCCGAACCAGCTCCTGAATCTTTTGCAGATATTCCAAGGTACGGTCTGCTCAGCGGCCACAACTAACGCACTGTGTGCCGCCTTGCCCGCCGGCTTTACTACCCCAGGTGTCGCACGGTCAGCGCAATATCTGCCGGGAAGAGTTCGCTTCAACGATCAGACTTTTGTCGGCTTTGGACCGCTGTTCCCGTTCACGCTAGCCATAGCTCAAGATTTCGAGTATGCCTACGCCAACCAGGCCAACCTGACAATCGAGCGCGAGTTAACGAAGAACATGTCTTTTTCGGCCGGCTACATATTTGTCGGCGCTCATCATCTCCCCCACCCGCAGGACGTGAACGCGCCGCAGTCAGACTTGTTGGTAGAAAATTTCCGCCGCTTCGCCGGGACAAATCCCGCGAGCAACGGCCAAGCTCAGTTCTTTAGTTTGCCGACCGCTTGTCCGGGCGCCGGCTGTCCTCCAGGCTTTACGGTGATTATCCCAGGCCTCGTAGGGCGTAACGCTTTGGGCCAGGGCGTCGTCAGCCCGATTGCAGCCAATTACTTTCGCCCGAACGCCCCCAATTATTTCTTTATTGCCGCAATAACTGCCGGCGCGGTGAACAAGGCCGCATTCGATGCTGCATTGGCGGCGGCGAATACTCTTCGCACACCCGGCGTAATTTCGCCATTCGGTGAAGTTGACGCTCAGTTGTCCGATGGTAACTCAAGCTACAATGCGATGAACCTGGAATTGAAGAGACGCTTCTCAAACAACTTTCAGTTCCTGGCCTCTTACACCTGGTCGCATTCAATTGACGATTCGTCCGACCTGCAAACTCTCCTTAAGCCACAGGACAATCGTAACTTCGCCGCCGAGCGCGCGGATTCGCTCTTTGACCAGCGTCATCGTTTTGTCTTCAGCGGGGCATTAAACTCCCCTGCCGAGTGGCGCAGTTCGTCGAGCGCGGCGCACCGTTTCTTTTCAGATTTTACGATCGCGCCGATTATCGAAATCTCTTCGGGACGACCGTTCAACATCTTGACAGGCAGCGACGCCAACGGCGATTTACAAGGCTCGAATGATCGCCCGAGCGTCTCGGACAGTGGCACGCTGTTCGTGCCGACGACGCCTTTTACAGTTGGCAACCTCGGACGCGATCGCGGCATTACGCACGGTTACGCCTCGATCGATTTGCGGGTCATGCGCGGAATTCGCTTTGGCGAACGCGTCAGGCTGGATCTGATTGCTGAAGGCTTCAACCTGTTCAATCGCTTCAGCGAGGCCGCCGCGTCGCCCTTCTTCCTGGACGTAAATGCCTTCGGGCAGCGAGACGGCGCGGGGCGCTTCTACAGCAGACCGACTGCAGCCTATGATTCGCGCCAGTTTCAGTTTGGCTTGAAACTGAACTTTTAAGTTAGGAACGGAAGGGATTTTCCCCCGGGAAGGCGGCTGGCGAGAGCGATCTCCCGGCCGCTTTTTCCTTGAGTGGGCAACAAATTGAGGTTTGTCGGAGGCATCCGAGTTGGGATACATTGGAGTCAATGGAGTCCGGGCGAACGGTAGTGATGCAGTTTGAAT
>CAZVHN010000051.1:0-2907 GCA_964626895.1 uncultured Chloracidobacterium sp.
CCGCCGAGATTAAGAACCACGTGGCTTTTTGGCGAGGCGTGAAGGTGGAAGAGTAGGGGCGACCCATTGCCAATTTCCGATTGCCAATTGCCGATTATCGATTCGCGAATCTTGATTGCTAGTCCAAAGCGTTGAGCGCAAGACCTCAAAGTCTCGGCACTGCCGGAACCAAGACGAAATCGGCAATCGGCAATCGGCAATTGGAAATCGGCAATCGATTGGCTCTGGAACCTTGTCGCTGAATCCGCCGTATAAACCAACGTCATGTATTGTCCCACTTGCGGATCCGAGGAAAGACAACTCAGCCAGTATTGTCGCGCCTGCGGCACTGACCTGCGAGCAGTGCGCGTCACCATGGAGAGGCCCGACGCCATCACAGAATCGGCAGTCTCGGCGCGAGATCATATCGGACGAGCCATCGCCGATAAGATACGCATGACTGAATCGGCGAGTGAGTTGCAGAAGGTTGCCGAAGAAGTATTGCCCGAGATTGAAAAGTTTCTCGAATCACCCGCCGACAGGCGCCTGCGGCGACTCCGCGCCGGAATCATTATGGCTTTCATCGGTGTCGGCGCAACCTTCGGAGGCATCGTGGCCAGCATGGCTGAAAAGGATCTATTCGTGCTGGTAATCCCCGGGATGATAATGCTGTTCATCGGTCTGGCAGTCATACTCAACGGTCTGATGTTTACGCTTCCGCGCAAGCGGGTAATGGATCACGCGGATGAAGCTCTGGCCCAGAAAGCCCTCGACTTAGGGTTCAAGGCCGCGGGCTTTCCAGCAAATGGCTTAATTCCGGAAGCATCAGCGAATGCGCTCAATCCGGGTGAGCGAACTCTGGCCTCGGTTACCGAACACACCACCCACCAGCTGAAAACTAGTCGATAGTCTTTGTAGAAAACATTCAACCTCCGAACCAGGCTTGGTTGGCCTGCTCAGAGTCTCATGCAATCTGGATGAGTTCACCTGGCTTAATCGTGGGCAGTACCCCCAACACTTTTGGCATAAGTTTTACTGTATGACGCAATTGCGTACTTTCGGCGTGAAGCACTAAAACGGCTATGTCGAGGTTGGACAGCTGTTGCTGAAAGATTAGATTGCGGTCGCCTGTGATGAAAACGTCAAAGTCCGGCTCAGCTTATCTCAGCAAAGCACCATTCGTCAAACCATTCCAGCCTAGTTTCTGAACGGAGACGCAGTCGTGACCGGAGAGCGCTCGGCAAAGGCGCCAGTCGAGGCATTCGTCAATCAGGATCCGCATTCGTGAGGACTTCAGACAGTTTCAAGCATCTTGAGCTTTCCCGCCTCGATTACTGCTATGACTTGCTCGCGCTTTACGGTGGGAAAGGCAATAAGAAAATCGTCTACGGATTCGCCGCCTTCAAGAGAATCAATGAGGTTCTGTAAAGGCACGCGGGTACCAACGAACACAGGAGTACCGCCCATTATTTCTGGGTGCGAATGAATGACACCTTTGAGTTCCTGCTCGGTCATTGAGATAAATATAGCAACCCTATTCCCCGGCACACAACTGTCTCAGCAGAGAATTGCACTTAAGCTCTAAAGTCACGGATGTCTTTGAACGGCGTATCGGGATTGGTAAAGTCAGGACGATAGTAGTAGGCCGCGCCGTCAAACTCCTGCATCCAGCCTGCTTCCATTCCCATCTCTTCAAGAGCAGACACCGCCCGCTGCCACTCTGATTCGGTGATTCGCCTCGAGAGCAGAATGTGGCGCGGGTTCGTAGCCGCCTGGTTTGCCGGATAGTACTGGGCCATGAGGGAAACAGCCACTCGGGGGCTGAGTGTGTCTCTGATCCATTCAAGCGATTCCCGCACCCCACCGATATCGTTGGGCAAAACGAGCAGACGGATAACCAGGCCACGTTTGAGCAGACCATCTTCGCCCAGGACCAGCTCATCGCCGGTTTGCCGGTACATCTCAGCAATTGCCAGCCGCGAACATTCCTGGTAGCCCTTCACTTTCGAATAGAGATAACCCGCTTCATCTTCGGCATACTTGAGATCGGGCAGGTAAACGTCCACGATGCCGTCGAGCAGACGTAGTACTTCCACCGAATCGTAAGCGTTGGTGTTGTAAACAATCGGGAGTCGCAAACCTTGCCGGGCAGCGATGAGAATTCCGCGGGCCATCTGGGGCGCGAAGTGGGTTGGCGAGACGAAGTTGATGTTATGACAGCCCTGCGCCGCGAGTTCGAGCATAATTGCCGCCAGTCGCTCGTGGGTCACCTCGTTTTTGATCTGTTCTTTGTGAGTTTGGGAGATCTGATAATTCTGGCAATAGACGCAACGCAGGTTGCAATTGCCGAAAAAAATGTTGCCGGCGCCGCGCGTGCCCACCAGGGCAGGCTCTTCACCAAAATGCGGCGTATAGGAAGAGACGATGGGTAGATTACCGGAGTAACAGGCGGCAAGTTCATCCTTGAGTCGATTGTTCAGGCAGTCGCGCGGGCACACTGTGCAGCGCTCAAGCAATGCTTCCAGCCTTTCGACGCGCGCCTCCAACTCGCCTGATCCCAGTAACGAAATATAAGATGCGTGTTTCATTTAGCCCAACGCCCAACGCCTCTTGGGCATCTACACCTTGGTTTCATTGACGACATTGAATCCATACCTCGCTAATGTTAGATGGTAAATGCCAAATGGTAAATCGTAGCGCGCTTGGTACCAGTGCCTGGTAACGGCATTCAACTGTTGGAGTTCTGCGGTCACCAGCACAGACCCAATCTAACAAGATGGCTCAAGCTCCGCTAATTCGCAGGTAAGGAAGGCGGACCCTGTCCCCGCCTCAAGCTTGGAAGCCACTAAGCAGCAAATCAACTCTCAAACTCGTCACTTCTCAGCTTTGAAAAGAGGAGAGACTATTTAGAGTTTGCTGAGTGGCTTT
>CAZVHN010000052.1:0-2519 GCA_964626895.1 uncultured Chloracidobacterium sp.
TTTGGTATCGTTCGTCTTGGGTGAGATGTGTGTAGTCCATTCCAGGCAACTTTGACTTGGCGGTTGAGGGGGCTTGGATGCTATCGCATCTCGCCCAACCAACCCGTTAATCAGAGTTGCACTTCGAACTTGAACTCGCGCCTTTAGATAGGGATGATTCGGACGCTTAGCACTGAATGTTCGTAGGCAAATCGCACGCTTTAAGGAGAAAATCGATGCCTCGCGCCAACCGCCCCTTCCTGCCTGATCATGTCTGGCACATTACCCACCGCTGCCATGATGTGCTGAATGGGGTCGGACCAGCACAAAGCGCCGCACAATCAAGAGGGACGCGCGCAAGGGCGGCGCTCGCGTCTCGTTGCGAACGTTGGGCAGCTACGGACAGGTGCAAGTGAGCTAACGATGGCGGACCCACGCGTCTACTTTGCCGCAGAACGCACGCTTCTCGCGTGGGTCCGATCCGGACTCACTGTGATGGCCCTGGGTTTCGTGGTTGCGAGGTTCGGTCTGTTTCTCACGCTCATGTCAGCGTCGAGCGTCTCTCCAGCCGGAGAGCATTACAGTCATTGGCCATCGAGGGCACTTGGAATCGCCCTAGTAGTCCTCGGCTCAGTGGTGATACTAGGTGCGCTCCAGAATCACCGCTTGTATGTCCGCTCGCTGCCCACGGGAGATCTCCCCAAGCTCTCCATGCCCTGGCTCACGTCATTTCTCGCTGGCTCGGTTGCAGCGGTCGGGCTTCTCTTGGCGGTGTATCTTGTCTTCACATGAGCGTGGGCCTGATGTATGGACATGATGGAAACGAGAAATAGGGTTTCTCCTGTAATTCCTGTTCATCCTGTCCGGTCATAAGCATGAACAAAAAAGTGATTTAGACAGGATTTACAAGATGAACATGATAAAGGCGCAAAAGAGAATGTATCCTCGTCCCATCCTGTAAATCCTGTTCATCCTGTCTAATCGCACGCATGAACGGGAAAGCAGTGCAACGGAACAGGAGCAAACGGAGATAACGGAGATGAATCCTGAAACAATCTCAGTTTCCTCTGTTCTCTCCTGTTCATCCTGTCAAATCATGATCAGGCGGGATTAACGGGATGGACATGATGGAAGCGTGAAAGGGCATCGTCGTGCTGCCAGCCATTGCGGATTGTGTCCGATGAGCTACACTGCGCGCAACCAACAAGAGGAGGAACACCGATGAGACCCTATATCTTCGCTGCCGTCATTACGCTCGCTCTGCTCGCGGGTTGCGCCACCCCGCAGAAGCCCGCTGGGCGGATGGAGGACGTCGTCGAGGCGCGTCTGATAGTCACCGCCATCGACTTGTCACAGCGCTTGGTTACGCTGAAGGACGAGTACGGCAAGGAAATCGTCGTCGAGGCGGGAGACGCCGTGAAGAACCTGGCGCAGGTGAGGGTGGGCGACGAGGTGGTCATCTCCTATACCGAAGCGCTGGCATGGCAGGTGAAGCCCGCAGGCAAAGGCACGCCCGGCGTTAGTGCAGAGGAAGGGATTACCGCTGCGAAGCCTGGCGACAAACCCGCCGGAACGGCTGGCCGGTCGGTGATGCTGACTGTCACCATCACGGCGATCGACCTGACCAATGGCACCGTGACCCTGACCGGGCCGGAGGGGAATTCGCGCACGATCAAGGCCCGCGATCCGGCGAATCTGAAGAAGGTGCAGGTAGGCGATCTTGTCGACATCACCTACAGCGAGGCACTGGCGGTCGCGGTACGGCCCGTCAACAAGAAGTAGATGGAGGGCCCGGCGGCCCTTCCCGCAAACGAGCAGTACGTTCAGCGCATTCCGCTGAGCATGCCGGGTGGATTCAACATCGCAGTAGTGCGTCGTCGACCTGCATCCGGCTGCCTCGCAAGTGCTTCGGCTACCGAACTCCCTGAGAGGTCGTCCACAAGGCCCTCAGTGGAGTAAAAAAGGTTCCTGACACCTTTTCCTGGAAAAATCTCTGTTCCCACTGTTCTCTCCTGTTTGAGTCTGAGGCTTACCAGAGAGAATTTGATCCGTGCGAATTCGAGGCGGACACGCTGGCGCAGCCAGCGTCGGGTCCACCGCATTGCCCGGCGCAAGCCGCCTCAGGCCTCGATGGTGGCTTCCTTGATCACGTAGTCCGGCAGTTTCTTCGGAGCGGCGTACATCTGCATGTACTTGATGCTGGAAAACGGGATCACCATGAGGGCGCCATCGGCTTGCACCAGCAGGGCGCTTTTTTCCAGAATCTTGTCCATCCGTAAGCTCACAAACTCGTCGGATTTCACTTGTTTGGGAAAGCTGAAGCTCATCTTCGAGCCGTCCATAAAGTGAATCGTCAAACCGCGGTCTTCTGGCATTTTCTGCCTCCATCAGGCAAGTGGATTGGTCGCAGCGGCCGCCGCCGCCTCTATCACGAATGTCAATGCGTACCGGAAGCTTACTGCTTTTGCGGCGACGGGCGCACCCTGACGGCAACGGCTTCCGTGTAGGTGATGTCGACCAGGTCGCCAACCTGCACCCTT
>CAZVHN010000053.1:0-2244 GCA_964626895.1 uncultured Chloracidobacterium sp.
AGTCGCAACTCGCCGGCCTTGAGAATCTCGGCTGCTTCCGGCGCTGCCCGCAGGAACTCGAGACTTGCGCGTAACGAAACACCGGCGATCGTGCCGCTGGTTTCGAGGGTCGCAGCCGCCTGATCCAACGACAGACGCGCCAGCTCGCGGGTTAGTTCCAGAATCGACTGCCGTGCCGTCGCATTCTTGACCTCTGAAAATTGTTTCCGAAGCTCCTGTTCAATTGAGGCCGAGGAAGCCTGCGGCTCTGGGGACGACGCGTCGTCTGACTTCAGTTCTAGATCGGAATCCATGCTCGGGGTTGCGCTAAGACTAGATCACGGTAGTCACGATCTCGCGAATGCTGCGCTGCAATTCGCGGTCGTCGGTGATTGGTGCGCACATTGCGACATCGGCGGCAGTGATGGGTGGAATACCGAGAGCAATCATTTGGGCCGCGTAAATCAACAGCCGGGTGGAGACCCCTTCTTCCAGTCCATGTCCCCTCAGGTTGCGGACCTTCTGGCCAATCAGCACGAGATCGCGCGCTATGCCTTCATCCACCCCGCCTTCACGCGCTACGATTTCAGCCTCAAGCTCGGGCGGCGGGTAGTCGAAGTCAAGCGCCACAAAACGCTGGCGGGTCGACTGCTTTAGGTCTTTAAGGATTGACTGGTAACCGGGATTATAAGAAACGACAAGCATAAAATCGGACGGAGCGTCGAGAATCGTTCCTCGCTTTTCAATCGGGAGACGCCGGCGATGGTCCGTTAGAGGGTGAATAATGACGACCGTGTCTTTGCGCGCTTCGACCACTTCGTCGAGGTAGCAAATCGCGCCATTGCGCACGGCTGCGGTGAGTGGTCCATCGTGCCAGACCGTCTCCTCACCCTCCAGCAAAAACCGCCCGACGAGATCCGTCGCGGAAAGATCTTCGTGGCAGGCGACCGTGATCAGCGGTCGCTCCAGTCTCCAGGCCATGTGTTCGACAAAACGTGTCTTGCCGCAGCCGGTCGGCCCTTTGAGAATAACGGGCAGACGAGCTGAGTGGGCGGCGGCAAAGAGATCAACTTCCCCACCAACAGCGAGGTAGTAAGGCTCTTCACCGATTCGATACTCTTCAATCGCGCGTTCAGGCATGGTTCGTGAATCGTAAATCGTGAATCGGCGGTTTTGCCGCTAAGTGACGCCTGCGTTAGCTTGCGGTAATATTGCAATCGGCGTCGAAGAAGAAGAGCCAGCATCTTAGCACTCGCTTAGAAAGGGCGGCAAACAGGCGGTAAATCAGGTGGGTGTCTTGGGATTCTCAGTCACACCGTGGCTTTAGAGGCTGTGCGAAAAGTCAAAAGGGGCCTACGGTAATTCGCAGGTTGGGAAGGCGGACCCTGTCCCCGCCTCAAGCTTGAAAGCCACTCAGCGCAAGAGCGGGGACAGGTCCGCCTTCCCAACCTGCGAATTAGCGGGGCTCGAGCCGTCCTTTTGGGGATCGCTGAGTTTTCACACAGTAGGTCATGAATCCCGATTCGCCACTGCGAATGAAAATAGAACGAGAGCCGTCAGTCTGATTCGATTAAACTTCTATTTTCATAAGAGTCTCTGAAGCCACGGTGTGACTGAAAGCGCAGAATCCAGTCTGCGCTGTAGGTCATGAGAGCGAGAAGGCGTCTTCTAGCTTAACGATTTACGAGTTACGATTTACGATTCACGATTTACGATTTACGAAATGAAAATAGCTATAGCAATGAGCGGCGGCGTGGACTCTTCCGCGGCGGCAGCAATTTTGAAGGAGCAGGGGCATGACCTGGTCGGCTTCTCGATGCAACTGTGGAATCAGCGCCGCGGTATCAGCGTCGACGAGAATGGCGATCCGCTTCCTTCGCGATGCTGTTCGCTTGATGACGTTTATGACGCGCGGCGCGTAGCCGAAGAACTGGGTTTTCCTTTCTACGTGCTAAACCTCGAGCGCGAATTTGAGCGTGACGTCGTGCAGCCGTTCGTGGCGAGTTATCTGAATGGAGAGACGCCTATTCCCTGCGTCTCCTGCAATAGTCGTTTGAAGTTTGCTTCGCTCGACGCCCTCGCGGCGAGTCTTGGTTGTGAGAAAGTGGCCACGGGACATTATGCGCGCGTCGAATTCGATCAATCGGCCGAGCGTTACCGGCTCTTCCGAGGACGCAATCTTCAAAAGGACCAGTCTTACTTTCTCTGGGAACTAACTCAGGATCAACTGGCACGTTCGATGTTTCCGCTCGGCGAAATGTCGAA